>JAQCGR010000109.1 GCA_027619995.1 Pseudomonadota bacterium
CCTGGAGCCCGGCCGCGTCCCCGTAATCCACGCCGCTGCCGAGGACGTCGAAATCGAGGAATTCCCGGTCGCAGAAGACCTCGCTCTCGCCGGTATCGGCCAGGACGATGAATTCATGGCTCATATCGCCGCCGATCGGCCCGGACTCGGCCTCCATGGGAATAGCCTTCATGCCCATGCGCGCGAAGGTTCGCAGATAGGCGACGAACATCTTGTTATAGGCCGCCTTGGCGCCCTCGAAATCGGCGTCGAAGGAATAGTTGTCCTTCATCAGGAATTCGCGTCCGCGCATCACGCCGAAGCGGGGCCGCACCTCGTCCCGGAACTTCCACTGGATGTGGTAAAGCATCTTGGGCAGGTCGCGGTAGCTGCGGACCGAGGTGCGGAAGATCTCGGTGATCAGCTCCTCGTTCGTGGGGCCGTAGAGCATCTCGCGCCCGTGGCGGTCCTCAATGCGCAGCATTTCCTTGCCGTAATCGTCGTAACGGCCGCTCTGCTTCCACAGATCGGCCGACTGGATGGTCGGCATCAGAACTTCCTGCGCGCCGGCCTCGTTCTGCTCCTCGCGCACGATCTGCTCGATCTTCTTGAGCACGGTATAGCCCATCGGCAGCCAGGAATAGATTCCGGCGCTCGCCTGGCGGACCATACCCGCGCGCAGCATGAGCTGGTGGGAAACGACCTCCGCCTCGGCGGAAGTTTCCTTCAGGGTGGGCAGAAAATATCGGGTCCGGCGCATGGCGATCTGCCTTCGTAAAGCTGGCGTTTTTCTTTCCGGCGCGAGGGCTTCGACACTCGCGCCCGCGCGGCGGCACTCTATGCGCTGCACTGCCGTCCCGCAACGCGTGCCGGCCGGTAATGTCCGGATGTTTGTCGCGCCCGGGCATGGCGAAATGATGGCGAGGCCGGCCAAGGCGGGGCACAATCGCCGCCGAACCGGTCTCCCCAAACTGGCCGGCCGATCCTGAAGGAGCATCCCATGGCGCAGCACACCCTTCCCTTCTCTCGCGCGGAGTATCTCGACCGCCTCTCGCGCACCCGCGCGGCAATGGAGACGGCCGGGGTCGAGCTGCTGCTCGTCTCCTCGCCCGAGAATATCCTCTGGCTCACGGGCTATCAGGCCAAGGGCATCTTCGCCTTCCAGATCCTCATGGTCCCGCTTGCCGGTGAGGTGCGTCTGGTGACCCGGGGAATCGAGACCGGCAACATCCGCTGCATGCCCGACGAGGCGGTGATCGACGACTTCCAGACCTATGGCGATACCGCCCCGCCCGTTTCGACCGCGGCCGCATTGATCGGCGCATCCTATCCGGCCGCCCGACGGCTGGGCGTTGAGAAGACGAACCCCTCCCTCGGGGTCGGGCGGTTCGAGGCCCTGGCCGCCGCCTTGGACGGCCATACATTCCTCGATGCGGGGCATCTGGTCGACCGGGTGCGGTTGGTGAAATCCCCGGCCGAAATCGACTGTTTCCGCAGAGCCGCCGCGATCACCGACGCGGCCATGACCGATACCATCGCGGCCGTGAAGCCGGGGGTCGAGGATCGCGAGATCGCCGCCGTCTCCCTCGCCTCCCTGGTCCGCCATGGCAGCGACTATTGCTCGACCTGGCCCAATGTCATGGTCGGCTGGCGCGGCGGTCTCGCCCATGCCGCCTGGGACGGAACCAAGGTGAAAGAAGGCGAGCCGGTGCCCCTGGAATTCGCCGCTTCGGTCGAGCGCTATCACTCGCCCAGTTTCCGCACGGTCATTCCGGGCAAGCCGAAAGAGGAGATCGCCCGCGCCGCTGGCTGCCTGGTCGAGGCCCATGATGCAGGCCTTGCCGTCATAGCGCCGGGCCGGACGGTGGGCGAGGTCGATGCCGCGATCCGCGCGGTCGTGACCGAGGCGGGTTGCGCGCGTTACGCCCATTCGCGCTTCGGCTATTCGATCGGGCTGTCCTTCCCGCCGACCTGGGCGCAGTCCATGTCGGTCGATATCGTCCCGGGTTCCCCGGCGGCGTTCGAAGAGAACATGCTGTTCCACATCCTGCTCTACCTGTTGGAGCCGGCGGAGTTCGGGGTGGCGACCAGCCAGACGGTCCTGGTCACCGCTTCCGGCATCGAAGTCCTGACCAAAAGCCCCAAGGCGCCGGTCTACATCTGACAAACAACAGGCGGGAAATTCGAGCGTTCATCGGCGATCCGGCGACTGCAAGGATGCCGGTCACGGGTTCGCGGTGTTCTTTTGGGTCGCGGGCAGATGAATATTCACGGTCGTACCCACGTCTTCCTGGCTCGACAGTTCCAACCGGCCGCAATGCGCTTCGACCAGAGCCTTCGATATGGGCAGGCCGAGACCCGTGCCGCCCTCCGTGGCCACGCGGGTGTTTGCCGCCTGTTCGAAGGGCTCGAAGATCTTTTCGAAATCGCTTTTGGGAATGCCGACTCCGTCATCCTCTATCGTGATGACATGGCCGCCAGTGCAATCTCCGGCCACGGCGATGCGCACCACGCCGCCAGGCCGTGAGTATTTGACGGCATTTCCCAGAATGTTCAGCACGGTCTGGCGTATCGCCCGTTCGTCCACCAGTGCAGTCGACGGCCCGGAGGCCGGCGTGAAGCGGATCGTCACTTCCGCGTGCGACGCGCGCTCCTCGACGAAACGGATCGCCGATCCGACGATCTCATCCAGGTCGCATTCCTCGATCAACAGATCCAGCTTGCCCGCCTCGATTTTCGAGATGTCCAGAATGTCGTTGATCAAGTCCAGAAGGTGGCGCCCGCTATTGAGTATGTATCCGGCATATTCCTTGTAGACGGGGATCGCATGCGGGCCGTAAAGCTCCTGCTTCATCAGATCGGAGAACCCGATGACCGCGTTGAGCGGCGTGCGCAGCTCATGGCTCATCGAAGCGAGGAATTCGGATTTGGACAGATTCGCGCGCTCCGCCGCTGCCTTCGCTGCTATCAGATCGCGTTCGGCCTGCACCGCGGCCGAGATATCGCGCCCGCTTCGCCGATAGCCCAGGAACTGCGATGCCGAATCGAAGATCGGCTTGCCGCTGACCATAATATAGTGATGCCGGCCGTTCGGGACTTCGAACGCATAGGTGAAGTTGTGGAAGGCCTCCCGCCGGTCGATGGCCGCCCGGTATTCCTGCAAGGCCTGGTCCGAAACCTCCTCGACGAATTCGGCGCGTCGCTTGCCGAGAATGTCAGCGATGGGACGACCGGTGATCGTCTCGAACCGCGGGCTTATATATGTGTAGCGATGGTCCTCGTCCGTTTCCCAGAACCAGTCGGTCGCCAGATCGGTGATGTCCCGGAACCGCTCTTCGCTCGCCAAGAGCCGAGCTTCCGTTTCCCGGCGGCGCCTATCCGCCGTCAGCAGCCACGCCAGCACGACCGATGCGCCGACATAGAAAATCGCGAAGGGAAGAGCGATCTGGGCGATCAAGGACAGGCCGAAATCGATTCCGTCGATGACAAGGAACCAAGGCAGAGTCGCGGCCAGAACGATCAAGCCCGCGACCGCCGCCTTGAAAGCCGAGTCGAGACGGCCCCACCAACGTGCGACCAGCACGCCGAACAGCGCAGAGGTTAAAATGCCGCCAATCCCGGCAAACGCGCCGATCCCGCCGATATGAAGCCGGAAAAGACCGGCGGCCGCGCTCGCGATCGCCGCGGTAACGGGGCCTCCGAAAACGCCCGCGAAGAAGACCACCAGATTGCGCTGATCCGCGAGCACGCCCGGGACCAATTCCATCGGAAAGATCATGCACAGGATGGCGAGCAGGGCGAACAATGCGCCATTCGCGACCGCCAGGCCGCGCCGCCACCGCACGCCAAAATACCTGGTTACGGCGCCGACGCCGAAGGACAGCACAATGACAAGGGCCAGATTGACCGCGAAGGTTTGGAAAAGCGGCGCAAGTTGTGCCATGCGATCCGGCCGGACTTAGTTAAAACGCTAATCAACGAGAGCGTTCGTACAATGGAAACGCCCCTGCGTAGAGCGATTTAACCGAACCCAGTTCAGAGCAGCCTCAACAGGACGTCATTCCGCTAGAATCTCGCGGCAGGCCGCCTCCAGGGCCGCCTGCCCGGAAGAATCGAGCGGCATGCCGTCGAGAAAAGCGCGACCGTCGCGCAGTGTCACCGTGCCGACCGTCATGCTCGCCTCGACGCCCTTGGCGGCGATCGCCGCCGCCTCGGCGCCCAGGGTCGCATCGTCCCCCGCCAGGGTCAGGCCGTCCGAGCGGGTGGCGGCAAGATCCTGGGCACTGGCCGCCATATCCGCATCGTTCTCGGCGATGGCCTGGGCATTCAACGCCCTGCGTTCCTGTATGTCGATGTAGTCCGGGTCATCGAAGGTGGTGGTCTCAAGCTGCTGCAATCGAGTGGAACGGGCGGTGAGTTGGGCCGCCGTCGGATTGTCGCCCCCGGTGTTGTCGACGATGGTCTGGGCCGAGGCCGCGAAATCCGACAGGGTGGCCGCCTCCTCCGCTTCCAGACCGGCCTGGGTCGTCGCCAGGCTCTCGGCGGTCGCCTCCAACCCGACCTGCGCTGCCTCCAGAGCCGCTTCCTCATCCGCATTCATCGCCAGTTCCTCGGCCAGGGCCTCGCGGTCGAGTTGAAGCTGGCGGCGGCGCTGATAGTCGATCGGGTCGATGGTGATCGCGAAGGTGAAGGTTTCGGGCGGCCGCCATTGCAGGCCGCCGCCCAGATCGGCCGGCGCAACGGCCCGCGCCTTGGCATCCTCGCCCGGGCGATAGGCGACATCGGCCGCCGGTTCATGGCGCACGACCTGGGCGCAATCGTCGCGGGCGACGGTGACTTCGGCCGCCGCCGCGAAACACGACGACAGAAGAATCGCCAGGGTCGCGGGGATCGCCAGTCTCCGGTTCAATCCAAGCATCATACCTCGATAGCTAGCGGTGGATGCTTAAGGAAGCGATAATGGCGCGCCATCCGGCGACGGGAGGGGCCGTCCGGATTTGGTTTCCGGGGGAATACATAGGGGGGGATTGGCAGCCATGCTCGAATCCTGTTTCAAACTCAAGGAATTGGGAACCAACGTTCGGACGGAGGTCCTGGCCGGGATTACGACCTTCCTGACGATGGCCTATATCATCTTCGTCAATCCGAGCATCCTGGCCGCCGCCGGGATGGACCAGGGCGCGGTCTTCGTCGCGACCTGTCTATCGGCCGCCATCGGCTGCGCGATCATGGGCTTTTACGCCAACTACCCGATCGCCCAGGCGCCGGGCATGGGCCTCAACGCCTTCTTCGCCTTCGTCGTCGTCGGCTCCATGGGCTACACATGGCAGGTCGCCCTGGGCGCCGTCTTCGTCTCCGGCGTCCTCTTCCTGATCCTGAGCATTCTTCCCGTGCGCGAGTGGATCATCAACGCCATTCCGAAATCCCAGAAGATGGCGATCAGCGCCGGGATCGGCTTTTTCCTCGGCCTCATCGCCCTGAAATCGGCCGGCATCGTGGTCGATCATCCGGCCACCCTGGTTTCCGTCGGCGATCTGACCCAGACGACCGTCATCCTGGCCGTGCTCGGCTTCTTCGGCATCGTCGCGCTGGACCGGAAGGGCGTGCCGGGCGCAATCATCATCGGCATTCTCGCCGTGTCCATCGTCGGTATGGTCCTCGGCATTTCGCCGGCGCCCGACACATTCGCATCGATGCCTCCGTCAATCGCGCCAACATTGTTCGCCTTCTCCTTCTCCGACCTGTTCGCGGTCGGTGTGCTGTCGATCATCTTCGCCTTCCTGCTGGTCGATATGTTCGACACGGCCGGCACCCTGGTCGGGGTCGCCGCGCGGGCCAATCTGCTCGATGCCGACGGCAAGCTGCCGCGCCTGCGCAAGGCGCTGATCGCCGATTCGACGGCGACGATGGTGGGCGCCGCCCTCGGCACCTCGCCCGTCACCAGCTATATCGAAAGCGCGGCCGGGGTGAAGGCGGGTGGCCGCACGGGCCTGACCGCCGTCGTCGTCGGCCTGCTCTTCCTGCTCGCCCTGCTTTTCGCCCCGATCGCGGGCGCCATTCCCGCCTATGCCACGGCGCCGGCCATCCTTTTCGTGGCCTGCATCATGGCGCGCGGCTTGGCCGATGTGGATTGGGAGGAATCGACCGATGCGGTGCCCGCGGTGGTCACCGCCCTGGCCATGCCCTTCACCTTCTCCATCGCGACGGGCATCGGTCTCGGCTTCATCACCTATGTCGCGGTGAAAGTGTTGAGCGGCCGTTTCTCCGAGGTCAGTGCGGCCATGTATGCGGTCGCCGCCGTCTTCGTCGTCTATTTCTGGATGGGATAACAACAAGATGCGCATTCAACGCATACGCGTCTGGCGGGTCGATCTTGCCCTCACCGAAGGCCGCTACGGCTGGGGCGGCGGCCGGTATGTCGATTCTCTCGACAGCACCGTCGTCGCCGTCGACTCCGATACCGGCCTCACCGGCTGGGGCGAGGTCTGCCCATTGGGCGCGGCTTATCTGCCCGCCTTCGCGACCGGCGCCCGCGCCGCGATCGCCGAACTCGCACCCCTGCTTATCGGCGAGGACCCGCGCCAGGTCGGTCGGCTGGGCCATCTAATGGACAAGACGCTCAAGGGCCATAACTACGCCAAGGCGCCACTCGACGTCGCCTTCTGGGACCTAGCCGCGCGGGCCGCTGGCCTGCCCGTCTCGGTCCTGCTGGGCGGCCGTCATACCGAGCGGCTCGACCTGATGCGCGCCCTGACCATCGATGCGCCGGAGAAGATGGCGGCCAAGGCCGTGGCAGAGCGGGACAAGGGCTTCAAGATCTTCCAGATGAAGGTCGGCGAAGAACCCGGCGACGACGCCGAGCGGGTGCGCGCCGTGCGCAAGGCCCTGGGGCCGGGCATCCGTTTGGTCGTGGACGCCAATGCGAGCTGGCGGGCCGACCAGGCGATCCGCTTCTGCCGCATGGTCGGCGACCAGGACGTCTATGTCGAACAACCTTGCCAGAGCTATGAGGAATGCCTGAAGGTGCGGCGCTCGACCTCCCTGCCCTTCCTGCTCGACGAATGCCTGCTGACCGTGGAGGACGTGCTGCGCGCCCATTCGGATGGCGCGATGGATGCCATGGGGATGAAGATCAGCCGCATGGGCGGCTATACCAAGGCGCGTCTGGTGCGCGATCTCTGCGCCCATCTCGGTATTCCCTTCACCTCGACCGAAAGCTGGGGCGGCGATATCGTGACCGCCACGGTCAACCAATTCGCAGCCGCGACCCCGGCCGATGTGCGGTTCTGGAGCTTCAACTTCAACAGCTATGTGACGCCGAGCTTCGCCGATCACGCGCCCAAGGCCGAGGGCGGCGAGATGCCGGTTTCGACCCGGCCCGGCCTGGGGCTGGAGCCGGACCCCAAGAAACTCGGCACGCCGCTTGCCGAATACGCCTAAGACTCAACCAAGTCCCCGAACCGAGGCATCCGCATCATGAAAATCACCAAGATCACCGCCTATCAGGTCGACTTGCCCGTCGGCGAGGGCAGTTACAACTGGTCCGGCGGCAAATCCGTTTCGGTCTTCGATTCCACCCTCCTGCGCGTGGACACCGATGCCGGGGTGACGGGCTGGGGTGAAATCTGCCCGCTGGGGCCGTTCTATCTGCCGTCCTATGCAGCCGGCGCGCGCGCCGGCATCCAGGAACTCGGCCCCCATGTGATCGGATTGAACCCGACCTATCTCGACGGCTTGAACGGCGTGATGGACAAGGCCCTGAAGGGCCATCCCTATGCCAAGAGCGCCATCGATATGGCCTGCTGGGATATCCTGGGCAAGGTGGCGGGCCTGCCGGTCTGCGCTCTGCTGGGCGGGCGCTACGGCGACTCCGTGCGCCTCTACCGCGCGATCTCTCAGGAAGCACCGGAGAAGATGGCGGCGCGGGTCGCCGGCTACCGGGCCGAGGGCTACACCAAGTTCCAGCTCAAGGTCGGCGGCGATCCCGATGTCGATATCGAACGCATCCGCAAAACCAGCAAGGAACTGATTCCCGGCGATATCCTGATCGCCGACGCCAATACCGGCTGGCTGATGCATGGCGCGGCGCGGGTCGTGCGCGCCGTCTCAGATATGGACGTCTATATCGAACAACCCTGCCTGTCCTATGAGGAGTGCCTGACCGTCCGGCGGCGCACCAGCCATCCCTTCATTCTGGATGAATCCATCGATGGTCTTTCGACCTTCCTGCGCGCCCATGCAGACGGCGCGATGGACACGATCAACCTCAAGATTTCCAAGGTCGGCGGCCTGACCCGCGCGCGCACGATCCGCGATCTCTGCGTGCAGCTCGGCTATGCCATGACGATCGAGGACACTTGGGGCGGCGATATCACCACGGCGGCCATCGCGCATCTCTCGCATTCGACGCCGGAGGAGTTCCGCTTCGCGGCGACCGACTTCAACAGCTATGTCACGGTTTCGACCGCCGAGGGTGCGCCGCAGCGCGTCGACGGCCGTATGGCGGCGAGCGACGCCCCTGGGCTGGGCATAGAGCCGCGCATGGACGTCATTGGCGATCCCGTCTTCACGATCGGCTGACCCCATCCGTAGCCTTCTCGCCATCGTCAATGCGGGGAGCGGCCGGGGCCAGGACGCGCTCGACGACGCGGTGGCGCGGATGGAGGCGGCCGGGCTTGCCGTCGATCTGCGCCGCCCGGAAGAACCCGCAAGCATCTCGGAGATCATCCGCGAGGACGGCTCCGGATTCGACGCCATCGTCCTGGGCGGCGGCGACGGCACGGTCAGCCATTCCCTCCCCGCCCTGATGGAGGCCGGCCGGCCCTTCTGCCTTCTGCCCATGGGCACGGCGAACGACCTGGCCCGGACCCTCGGCATTCCCTTCGAGCCCGGCGAGGCGGCCGAGATCATTGCCGCCGGTCGGACCCGGCGGATCGATCTGGCGACGATCAACGGCATGCCCTTCGTCAATGTCGCCAGCATCGGCCTCGGAGTCGAAATCGCCCGTGCGCATGAGGAAAGCGGGTTGCTCAAGCGTATCCTCGGCACGCTCAACTATCCGATCAGCCTGGCCCGCGCCTGGCATCAGCACAGGCCGCATCATGCGACGGTGGTGGCCGACGGCGTCAGCCGGCGCGTCTGCTACATCCAGATCGCGGTGGGCAATGGCCGCCATTACGGCGGCGGGCTGACGATTGCCGAGTCGGCGGATATCGACGATGGCCGGCTCTATGCCTATATCCTTCAACCAGTGGCCGCGTTTACCTTGATGCGCCTGCTGCCGGCCTTGCGGCTCGGGCGGCTGGAGAAAGAGGCCGAGGTGGAATCCTTCACCGCCACAGATATCGAGATAGCGACCGGCCGCCCGCGCAAGGTGAATGTCGATGGCGATCTCCGCGAGCAGACACCCGCCCGTTTCGGCCTGCTGCGCGGCGCGCTCGAGGTATTCGCGCCGGAGCCGCCACCCCATGGTGCGCGCCAATGATCGGGAAGAGAGAGCCCAAGCCATGCTGAGAGACGATTTCCTGGCCGCATTGCACGACGTTGTCGTCGCCTGCCGCGAAGCGGCCCAGCGCCACCGTGCCGCCGCCGAATCCTGCACCGGGAGCGATACCCGCCTGCTGACCGGTTGCGCGGCGGCCCGCGACCGGGCGGCCGACCGAATCGCCGAATTCATGATGACCCATGACGATCTGCCGCCGGGAACGCCCGAGGAGCGCGAGCTGTTCGAATCGGCCATTTCCCTGGCCACGGCGGCCTTCAGCCAGGACGAGATCGGCGCGTTGTGTTAATAGCCCCGAGTTTTCTAGACGCCCTCGGTTCATATATCCTTCTGCCGTTCGAACTCGACGGGCGACA
>JAQCGR010000110.1 GCA_027619995.1 Pseudomonadota bacterium
CGGGCGGCGGAGAACACCGGCCGCCCGTCTTGATGAACCCGACCCGGCGCCCGGCCTAGTGGAGGGTCATCAGCAGGCCGTTGCGCGGGCGCAGCGAAATCATCGGCTGCGGCGCCACATCCTGACCCGGCACCAGGCGCATGCGGAACCGCTGGGCCGCCATGGCAACGACGAAGGTCGCCTCCATCATCGCGAAATTGGCGCCGATGCAGATGCGCGGCCCGCCGCCGAACGGGAAGAAGGCAAAGCGCGGCCGCCCGGCCGAACGGGCCGTCGAGAACCGGTCGGGATCGAAACGATCCGGATTGTCCCAGACCTTCGGATCGCGATGGGTCACATAGGGGCAGAGCATGACCGTCGATTTCGCCGGAATGCGGTAACCGTCGACCTCGTCATCCTCAAGAGCCATGCGTGAGATCGTCCAGAACGGCGGATAGAGGCGCATCGATTCCTGCACCACCTGTTTGGCATAGACCAGATCGCGCAGATCCTCGGCATTGGGCTTCCGGTCTCCCAACACCCGCTGGGCCTCCTCGCGCAGGGCCCCTGCGGCGAAGGAGTCGCGGCTGAGCAGATACCAACTCCAACTCACCGCCATCGCCGTCGTCTCATGGCCGGCGATGATGAGGGTCATCAGATCGTCGCGCATCTCCCGGTCCGAAATAGCCGAATCGCCGGATTCCATATTCTGGGCGACGAGCAGCGACAGCAAATCCTCCCCCGTGGCACCCTCGCGGCGCCGCGGGGCGATCAGATCGTAGACGCATTCGTCGAAGCTGCGCAGCGCCTCGCGCAGACGCCGGTTGCGCGCGGTCGGCAACCAGCTCGGCGCGCTGGCCAACGCCCAGATCCGCTTTTCGCCCTCTTCCATGATGACCGTCAGAGCCTCGGTCATGTGGTTCATCCGACCCTGGAAATCCGTGCCGAAGAAGGCCCGGAAAACGATGCGCAGGCTGAGCTGCATCATCTCGGCCGCGACGTCCAGCGGCGTGCCGGTGTTGCGCGCGCCTTCCCAGCGGTCGAGCATATCGGCGGTGCAGCCGGCCATGACATCGGCCAGGGAATCGAATTTGTGGCGCTTGAAAGCCGGCTGGGCGAACTCGCGCTTGCGCTTCCATTCCTCGCCGTTCACCACGAACATGCCCGCGCCGAAGATCGGCCGGACCTTGTCGTAATAGGCGCTCTTCACGTAATTCGCGTGGTTCTGGACCAGCACATGGGCGATATGGTCCGCGCTGCTGAGCAGATGCAGAGGCTGCAACCCGGCCTCGAAGCGGACGACGGAACCATGTTCGCGCGCCATGCGCGAGAAGAACTCGAGGGGGTCGCGCCGCGCCGCCCGGATCAGGCCGAGCACCGGCACCATCTTCGGCCCTGGCGCCTTGGCCCGGCCGAATTTCCGAGCTGGATGGTCAAGGGCAATGGTCATTGCAGCATCTCCGATACACGACGGCCATTGTGGTAATAGGGCAGCATCAGGCTGCCCGCCGCGTCGGCGGCGGCGAGGGCGGCGAGGGCGATCAAATCGCCCAGTTCGGTCATCTCCATGCCATGCGCCTCTTCGGCGAGCTGCTCGAGACAACGTTTGATGGCCAAAGCCTGATCGAGATTTTTCTTCATGGGGATTGCTCCGCGATAGTGGTCATGGGGGGCGTTGCGAGCGGACGCGGCCGCGAGACGACCAGGGGCACGCTGGTCGTCGCGGGCGGGGGAAGGCCACGATCCGGCGGAAGATGGCGCCAGCGCACTGGCGCCTTGGCGACCGCGCTTTCGGGGCGAAGCCGTTCGGAAATACGGCGCAGATTACCCTCGGTCACGTCGGTCCAGCCGCTGACCGCGGTGACATTCCCGATTCGACGGGGCGTGCCGTAGCGGCCCACGGGCAGGCCCGCGCGCTTCAGGATCCGCTCGAACCGCAAATCCGTCGCCGCGACCACCCGGCGCACACCGATCTGCTGGCAGAACAGCAGAGGGGCGACCAGCATCTCGGTGGTGATCCGGTGAAGCGCACCGAGCGAGCTATACCCCGCGTCGCGCGGCGAGACCGCAAACCGGCTGATTTCCCAGATATCTTCCGCAATGGGCGCGGGATGGCCGTCCAGCAGTTCCGGGAAAACGTCGCGCAGCATGTAGGGGCCGATGGTCGGCAGCAGCCGCCAGCAGCCTTCGACATGCCCATCATCGTCGCTGGCGATGAGATAGACCGGACAGATATCGTCGTACCAGTCGCGTTCGCGGCCGTCCTGGCTGCTCACATCCCAAGCCAGGCGCTCGCGGAACACCTTGTCCCGAAGGCGATAGACCTCCTGTAGAATCCTAGGCTCGGGGCCTTCCGGATTCCGGCGTAGCACCGAGACTTCCGACATGTCCAAACACCTTCGCAGCGGCAAAACGGCATGCTGCGATTGAAGGCGAGGACAGAGCCTTCAACTAGCTGTCAGTTCTGACAGGGGGCCTGAAAGTCTCGGGAATCGGGCGTTATCGCCGGACCGACCGGAGGGGGGCTAGAGCTGCGTGAGGCCGAGCGAGATGCTCTTGGCGACCGCATGGGTGCGGCTGTAGACGCCCAGTTTGCGCATCGAGTTGGCGACATGGAAATTCACCGTCCGCTCGGTGATATGGAGAATCTCCGAGATTTCCCAGGATGTCTTGCCGACAGCGGTCCAGCGCAGAATCTCGCTCTCCCGCTCGGTGAGTTGGAGGCGCGCGCCGCGCCCCGCGCTGGCCGGCAGGCGCTTCTGCACGGCATCGTGAAAATGAACGGCGAGGACATGCAGTTCATGCTTATAGCGTTCGACGATCTTCGAGAATTCGGTCTCCGCCTCGTGGCAGATGACGTTGAGTAAGCCGAAATCGTTGGCCGGTCCATGAATCGGCACGAAAAACCCGCGGCGCAGACCGGCATCGATGGCCTCGCGCATGATCTGCGCCTGGCGGGGGCGGATTTCGCGCACGCCCCGCTCGGCATGCCATTGTTCGGGCAGGATCGCGCGCAGGGACTGCACGACGACGTAGTCGTCCTTGAAATAGCCTTCGTCCGCGTAATGGGTCAGCCATTCGCTGGGAAAGCTGCTCATGGTGATCGGCGGGCGTTGGAAGACCGTGCGCGCCGCCACGCGATCGGCCGCCAACCTGCCGCCCGCATAGGCGAACATGTCGAAACCCATGTCCTCCGCGGCGCCGCGAAGAAAGGCCTCGAAATCCTCCTGCGTCCTCAGATGATTGAGGCGCTCGACCAAATGGGAAAGGATCGCATCCACTGATCGACCTTCCTGTCCCTTCATTCTCACCCGTGGGCCGACGGGATTCCGCCGCCGACACTGCAAATCTCCCGGAATGATTGCATTATTCATCCACGAGTCAATGATCCTTAGCAATCGTCCGGGCCGATGATTCGATCATATGACGCAGCAGGCTCGCCGCCGACGTTGACATGGCCTCCCCCCATGCCTATCTCCAATCAATCCATGATCCCATTTTGCGGCAATTCAATGCCGTTTCTCACAACCGTTCGGTGGAGCGCGCGATGCTAGGCGTATTCGCGAAGAAAATCTTCGGCTCCGCCAATGAGCGCTTTCTCAAGAAGCTCAATGGTCAGGTCGCCGCGATCAGTGCGCTTGAGCCGGAAATGGAAGCGCTCACTGACGACGAGCTGCGTGGCCGCACAGCCCTGCTGCGCGAACGGCTGCGCAATGGCGAAACACTCGACGACATTCTGGAGGATGCCTTTGCGACGGTCCGCGAGGCAGCCAAACGCACCCTGGGCCAGCGCCATTTCGACGTCCAGCTCATGGGCGGCATCGTCCAGCATATGGGCATGATCTCGGAAATGAAGACCGGCGAGGGCAAGACCCTGGTCGCGACCCTGCCCGTCTATCTCAACGCCCTCGAAGGCAAGGGCGCCCATGTCGTGACCGTCAACGATTATCTCGCCCGCCGCGATGCCGAATGGATGGGCCGGGTCTACAAATTCCTGGGCCTGACCGTCGGGATCATAGTCCCGGGGTTGAGCGACGAGGAGCGGCGCCTGGCCTATGCCGCCGACGTGACCTACAGCACGAACAACGAGCTCGGCTTCGACTACCTGCGCGACAATATGAAGTTCCGGCTCGAGGAAATGGTCCAGCGACCCTTCAACTTCGCCATCGTCGACGAGGTCGATTCGATCCTGATCGACGAGGCGCGGACGCCGCTCATCATCTCCGGCCCGGCCGAGGATTCGTCGGAGCTCTATCGCTCCGTGAACACCCTCATCCCCGAGCTGGACGAGGAGGACTTCGAGAAGGACGAGAAGCAGCGCGCCGTCAGCCTGACCGAACAGGGCGTCGAACGCATGGAGGGCATGCTCGACGAGGCCGGCTTGCTGAACGAGGGCACGCTCTATGACATCGCCAACGTGACCCTGGTCCATCACGTCAATCAGGCCCTGCGCGCCCATAAGCTGTTCACGCGCGACGACGACTACATCGTCAAGGACGACAAGATCGTCATCATTGACGAATTCACCGGCCGGATGATGGAAGGCCGGCGCTATTCCGAAGGGCTCCACCAGGCGTTGGAAGCCAAGGAGGGCGTGACCGTCCAGATGGAGAACCAGACGCTCGCCTCCATCACCTTCCAGAACTATTTCCGCCTCTATCCCAAGCTCGCCGGCATGACCGGCACGGCGATGACCGAGGCGGGCGAATTCGCCGAGATCTATTCCCTCGAAGTCATCGAGATGCCGACCAATCAGCCGATGATCCGGATCGATAACGACGATCAGGTCTTCCGCACCCTGCGTGAGAAGACCGACGCCATTATCGAACAGATCAAGGAATGCCATGCCCGCCAGCAGCCGGTCCTGGTCGGCACGGTGACCATCGAGAAGTCCGAGGAACTCTCCGCCTCGCTCAAGAAGCTCAAGATCGAGCACAAGGTGCTGAACGCCCGCTATCACGAGCAGGAAGCTCATATTATCGCCGATGCGGGCGAGCCCGGCGCGGTGACGATCGCCACGAACATGGCCGGTCGCGGCACCGATATTCAGCTTGGCGGCAACTACGACATGCGGGTCGAGCGCGAACTGGCCGATATCGAGGACGCGGAACGCGCCAAGCGGGGCGAGGCCATCGCGGCCGAAATCACCGCCGCGCGAGAGGTCGTCAGGACCGCCGGCGGGTTGTTCGTGCTGGGCACCGAGCGGCATGAAAGCCGGCGCATCGACAACCAGCTGCGCGGCCGCTCTGGCCGCCAGGGAGACCCCGGCGCTTCCCAATTCTATGTCTCGCTCGAAGACGACCTGATGCGCATCTTCGGGTCGGAACGCATGGATTCGATGCTCCAACGCCTGGGCCTTCAGGACGGCGAGGCGATCATCCATCCCTGGGTCAACAAGGCCTTGGAAAAGGCCCAGGAGAAAGTCGAGGCGCGCAACTTCGAGATCCGCAAGCAGCTTCTCAAATTCGACGACGTGATGAATGACCAGCGCAAGGTCATTTACGAGCAGCGCAAGGAAATCATGGGCGCGACCGATCTGGCCGAGACCGTGCGCGACATGCGCCACGAGGTCGTCTCGGGCATCGTGACGCGCTGCATTCCCCAGAACGCCTATCACGAGCAATGGGATGTCGCGGGCCTGCACGAGGAGGGGCGGCGTCTCCTCAACCTCGATCTGCCGGTCGCCGAATGGGCCGAGGAAGAGGGCATCGCGGATCAGGAAATCCTGGAGCGCATGATGCAGGCCTCCGACAGGCTGATGGCCGAGAAGGCGAGCAATATCGGGCCCGACGTCATGCGCATGGTCGAGAAGAGCCTGCTGCTGCAGATCGTCGACCAGACCTGGAAGGACCATCTGCTCTCGCTCGATCATCTGCGCCAGGGCATCAACCTGCGCGCCTATGGCCAGCGCGATCCGCTGAACGAATACAAGCGCGAAGCCTTCAACCTGTTCGAGGAGTTGCTGGTCCGCATGCGCGACAGGATCACCGAGGTCCTGTCCCATGTCGAACTGCGCCCCGCGGCGGCCGCCGATCCCGACGAGTTGCTGCCCCGGCGCCGCACACTGCCTATGCAGGAAAGCCGTGGCGATCCAGCCTTCGCCGACGGGAACGCGTCGGAGGAAGGCCAGGCGGCCCGGTCCCAGCCGGTACAGCGGCGCGCGGCGGCGCAGGAGGTAGCCCCCGCCGATCCAAACACCTGGGGCAAGGTTCAGCGCAATTCTGTCTGTCCCTGCGGCTCGGGCAAGAAATTCAAGCATTGCCACGGCAAGGTGGTCTGACGCGGCGCTCGCCGGCCTGAGCGCCGCCGTCCCGGCGAGCCTGTCGAAGCAACCAAAAAAAAGAGCCGCCCTCACTAACCCCGGAGGGCGCAAAGACGGCTCGAATTTTAGAGGGCCGACCGGCGCTGTCTTTCGGCCGACCCTCAAGTGTCGTCAGGTAAAGGTTTCGAAGCCCGCAGAACTATCGAAAACCAAAATCCCAACTTCACCTGACTGAATACAACGCAACCGCCGTGCCAGTTCTTGCCCGGCCCGTCAGATGGCCGTGGTCACGCCGGAATTCTCGACCTAATACATTGATTTTACATAAAATTATTCTAAAGATTTAAATTCCACAGGCGCTGGGCCGGGCCGTGGAAAAGCATCGTCCCGCCGCGCGGCTTTGCGCGGGTATCGCCGCAAGCTGCGTCTGTCGGTCGGAGATAAATGCAGAATGCGACGCGCATTCGCGCCGCGGCGCCGGCTCAGGACAGGCCGGTCTTTCCCATGGCCAGGAACTTTTCGCGGCGGCGCGCGCGCAGCACGCTGCCGTCCAGCGAGCGGACCTCGTGGAGGGCTGCCTCGACGGCATCGCCCAGACCGGCGATCGCGGCCGCCGGTTCGCGATGGGCGCCGCCCAACGGCTCCGGCACGATCCCGTCGATCACGCCCAGCTTGGCCAGATCTTCGGCGGTGAGGCGCAGGGCATCGGCCGCCTCGGTCGCCCGCTCGGCGCTGCGCCAGAGGATCGATGCGCAGCCTTCCGGCGAAATCACGGAATAGATCGCATGTTCCATCATCAGGATGCGATCGCCCGTGGCGACCGCGATGGCGCCGCCCGAACCACCCTCGCCGATGATCGAGCAGATCACCGGGACCCGAAGCTGCAGCGAAGCATCGATGCAGCGCGCGATCGCCTCGGCCTGACCACGTTCCTCCGCCCCGATGCCGGGATAGGCCCCGGGCGTGTCGACGAAGGTCAGCAGCGGCAGGCCGAACTGATCGGCCAGCGCCATCAGGCGGCGCGCCTTGCGATAGCCTTCCGGATGGGCCATGCCGAAATTGTGGCGCACCCGCCCTTCGGTATCTGAGCCCTTTTCCTGGCCGACGACGACCACGCTATAGCCGCGGAACCGGCCGATGCCGCCGACCACGGCCGCGTCCTCGCCATAGAGGCGATCCCCGGACAGCGGGACGAAGTCCTCGATCAGGGTCGAGACGATCTGTTGGACATGGGGCCGGTCGGCATGCCGGGCGACCTGCACCTTCTGCCATGGCGACAGCTTGGCGTAGGTCTGGCGCAGCAGGCGGTCGACCTTGGTCTGCAGGCGGCCGACCTCCTCGGCGATATTGATATCGCCGCCATCGCTCAGATGACGCAGTTCCTCGATCTTGCCTTCAAGCTCCGCGACGGGCTTTTCGAAATCGAGAAAGGTGCGCATCTTTCGCCGGTCTACCGTTTAGCCAATCAAGCCTTGCCAATCTGTTCGGCCTTGCGCACCAGGTTTTCCGCCTGGCGGATCGATGCGATGTCGATCAGGCGGCCGTCGAGGGCAACCGCCCCCTTGCCTTCGGCCTGGGCCTTCTCCATCGCAACGAGCACGCGCTTGGCCTTGTCGACCTCGGCATCGCTCGGGCTGAATTCCTCGTTCGCGAGACCGATCTGCGAGGGGTGGATGGCCCATTTTCCCTCGCAGCCCAGCACCGCTGCCCGCTTGGCCGCCGCGCGATAGCCGTCGGGGTCGGAGAAATCGCCGAATGGTCCGTCGACCGGGCGCAGGCCATTGGCGCGCGCCGCCACGACCATACGGGCAATGGCATAATGCCACATATCGCCCCAATGGGTGTCGCGCGCGCCGCCTTCGGCGGGATCGGTCAGAACGGCGTAGTCCGGATTGGCGCCGCCGATATTGGTCGTCCGCGCCCGGGTCGAGGCGGCGTAGTCGGCAACGCCGAAATGCAGCGATTCGATACGCGGGCTGGCGGCCGAGATTTCATGCACGTTCTGCATGCCCAGCGCGGTCTCGATGATGAGTTCGAAGCCGATCCGCTTGGTCAGGCCAAGCGCGTCCTCGACCTGCGTGACCAGCATATCGACGGCGTAGACATCGGCCGCCGTGCCGACCTTCGGGATCATGATCAGGTCGAGCGAGCCGCCCGCCTGTTCCACGACATCGACGACGTCGCGATACATGAAATGGGTGTCCAGACCGTTGATGCGGACGGAGACGGTCTTCTTGCTCCAGTCCAGATCGTTCAGGGTCTTGATGATATTCTTGCGCGCCTGCGGCTTGTCGTCCGGCGCGACGGCATCCTCGAGGTCCAGAAAGATCACGTCGGCGGCCGAATCGAGCGCCTTCGCGAAGAGCTTCTCGTTGCTCCCCGGGACGGCGAGTTCGCTCCGGTTGAGACGGGGCGTGGCCTGTTCGACGATCTTGAAACTCATGACGGCTACCTTCCGGGACTCGATGATCTTTGCCTGCTGCGCCGCAGCATGTGCCGTGCCCTCCGGGAAAAGTCAACCGGAGCGCCGCCGCAAGGCCGAAAGCGGATGGCCTTCGTTGACCAGCGATTTGAGCCTTTCGTCGAGCACATGGGTGTAGATCTGGGTGGTCGAAATATCGGCATGGCCGAGCATGCGCTGGACGCTGCGCAGATCCGCGCCGTGGTTCAGCAGATGGGTCGCGAAGGCATGGCGCAGGACATGGGGCGAGACGCGCGAGGGCACGATCCCGGCCGCCACGGCGAGATCCTTGAGCAGCTGGGCGAAGCGCTGGCGCGTCAGATGGCCCTGGCTTCCCCGCGAGGGAAACAGCCATTTCCCGCCGGCGCGTTCCCCCGAACTCCCAGCGGCACCCCCCGGCGCGCCCTTGCCGGGCATGTGGCGGGCGCGGACCGCAAGATAGGCCTCGACCGCCGCCCGCGCCGACGCCGTGATGGGGATCAGGCGCTCCTTGTCGCCCTTGCCGCGGATCAGAATGAACCGGCCCTCGCGATCGAGTGCGGAGACCGGCATGCCGACCAATTCGGAGACCCGCATTCCGGTGGCGTAGAGCAGTTCCATCAGGGCGACGAGCCGCAGCCCTTCCGGCCCTGCCATGCGTTGGGCGGCGTCGAGGATGCGCCCGACCTCTTCCTCGGTCAGGATCTTGGGCAGCGGGCGCGCGCGGCGCGGCGCGTCGATCTGCTGGGTCGGATCGTCGGGACGCACCCCTTCGCTGACCAGAAAGCGGTGGAACTGGCGCAGGGCCGATAGACGCCGCGCGATCGTGCGCGCGCCGTAGGCGCGCCGGTCGAGATCGGCGAGATAGGCGCGCAGATCGTCGCCCGCCGCCGCCTCCGGGGCGCCACCCCGCCTGGCCAGGAATGCCGCGAAATCGCCGAGATCGCGCCGATAGGCTTCGATCGTGTTCCGCGCCGCGCCGCGCTCCGCCGCCATCATTTCAAGGAAGGCTTCAGATCGC
>JAQCGR010000111.1 GCA_027619995.1 Pseudomonadota bacterium
CATCATGTTGCGCAGGCTTGCCGCAACACATTCAACCTAGATTCAAACTTTCCGGAACGGCTCTGAGGGGAGTGCTTGAAGTATTCGCGAGTGTATGTGTATAACTTGGAGGATCGAGCACTAAAGGCCCAAAGATGTCGTTTGGAAAACGGGCAATAGTCGCGCTGGTCGCAGGTCTTTTGATCGCCACGGCGACCGTGTCGACAGGAAACGCCGCCGCTAAGCCCGCGGCGACCAGCGTTCGTTTCGGCATACAGGACGAAGCGACCCGCTTCGTCGTGGAGTTGAGTGCGGCGGTCGGCTTTCATATCTTCACCTTGCCCGATCCCTATCGCGTCGTGATCGATATGTCCGAGGTCGCTTGGCGTTTGCCCAGTGAAACCGCGGATACCGGGAACGGTATTGTTTCGGGCTTCCGCTACAGCCTGTTCCGGCCGGGTACCACGCGGATCGTGCTCGACGTGACCAAGCCCGTGCGGGTCAAACGCTCCTTTCTCCTGCCGCCTTCCGACAAACAGGGCCATCGCTTCGTGCTGGACCTGGAGCCGGTGACGACGGCGACCTTCGATGACGAGGCGCGCCTTGCGGCGATTGCCACGCC
Source organism: Pseudomonadota bacterium (assembly GCA_027619995.1). GTDB lineage: Bacteria > Pseudomonadota > Alphaproteobacteria > CADEGL01 > CADEGL01 > JABIRQ01. Next base: position 602 of record JAQCGR010000111.1, read on the forward strand.
GGAATTCCGCCCCGATATACCGCTTGCGGCGATTGCCACGCCGGAATTCCGCCCCGATATACCGGTGGTCAAGCCGCCCGCGCCGGCCGGCGACGCGCCGCATGTCGGGCGCAGGGTCGTGGTGATCGATCCCGGCCATGGCGGCGTCGATCCAGGGGCCATCGGTTCTGGCGGCACGCGCGAGAAGGCGGTCGCCCTTGCCGCCGCGCTGGAAATCAAGGAACAGCTCGAGGCGACCGGACGTTACAAGGCCGTCTTGACGCGCGACCGCGACACCTTCGTCCGCCTGCGCGACCGTGTCGCTATGGCGCGCGAGGCCGGCGCCGATCTGTTCATCTCCATCCATGCCGACTCGATCGGCAGCAGCAAGGTCAACGGCGCTTCGGTCTATACCCTCTCGAAGGACGCCTCCGATAAGGAGGCGGCGAAGCTGGCGGCCAAGGAAAACAAGGCGGATATCATCGCCGGGGTGAATCTGGCGCACGAGAATCCGGAAGTGACGGATATCCTGATCAGCCTTGCCCAGAGTGAGAGCATAAACGAGGGCGCGCGTTTCGCGAATATGCTGATCGGCGAGTTGCGCCGCGCCACCAGCACCTTGCAGAAGAGCCATCGTTCCGCGGGATTCGCCGTGCTCATGGCGCCGGATGTGCCTTCGGTGCTCGTCGAGATGGGCTATCTCTCGAATCCGACCGAGGAAAAGAATCTCAAATCGAAGGCCCATCGACGCAAGATGGCGGCGGCCGTTGTGAAGGCCGTCGACAGCTACTTTGCCCACCACGATCAGCTGTCCCGCTCCTGACCGCGTCATGGCCGAGTCTCTCGCGGCCATAGCCGGGCCACAATTGCGCGCTATTCTGCTAGCTGCCATAACAAAACAACAATCCGTGCCACGCCTCGTCGGGCTGCGGCATGCGGGGCCGAAAAATTCATGCGCCTGTTGATACGCGTCTTTGCCTTCCTGTTCGTGCTCGGCCTGCTCGGCGCCGGCGCCGCGGCTTTTGGCCTTTGGCACTACAGCAAGGGCCTGCCCGAACATCGCCAGCTCGCGGATTACGAGCCGCCCACGGTGACGCGCGTTCACGCAGCCGATGGTCGCCTGCTCGCCGAATTCGCCACGGAAAAGCGCGTTTTCATGCCAATCGAGGCAATTCCCAAGCGCGTCATCAATGCATTCCTGGCTGCCGAGGATGCCGATTTCTATAATCATCCTGGGGTCAACCTGCTCAGCATCGCGCGCGCGGCCCTGCAGAACCTCAAGAATTTGGGGCAGAACCGCCGACCCGTCGGGGCCTCCACGATCACCCAGCAGGTCGCCAAGAATTTCCTGCTGACCAACGAGGTTTCGATAGAGCGCAAGATCAAGGAGGCGCTGCTCGCCCTCCGGATCGAGAAGGCCTTCACCAAGGATCGCATCCTCGAACTCTATCTGAACGAGATCTATCTCGGCCTCGGCTCCTATGGCGTCGCCGCGGCAGCGTTGAATCACTTCGACAAGCCGCTTTCTGCGTTGACGGTCGCCGAGGCGGCCTATCTGGCGGCCCTGCCTAAGGCGCCGAACAACTATCACCCGACACGCCAATACGCCGCCGCCATCGACCGACGGAACTGGGTCATCGACCGCATGGTCGATGTCGGTTTTATCGACGACGAAAGCGCCGCCGAGGCGAAGCTGGAGCCGTTGGAGACGCGCGGCCGCGCGGAAACGCAGAGTGCGAGCGCGCCCTATTTCGCCGAAGAGGTGCGGCGCGAACTGATCGGCCGATTCGGCGAGAAGGGCCTTTATGGCGGCGGACTTTCGGTTCGCACGACTCTCGACCCCGCGCTCCAGGACATCGCCGACCGCGTGGTGCGCGCCGGTCTCGTCGACTATGACCGACGCCACGGCTGGCGCGGCCCGGTCGCGAAAATTGATCCCGCTCTCGATTGGAAAGAGGCGCTGGCGGCGGTCGAGCCGCCGGCCGGCCTCGCGCCCTGGCGTCTGGCTGTGGTCCTGGAAGCGGATGCCAAATCCGCGCGTATCGGCCTGCTCGGCGAGGTGACAGAGGCCCGCAAACCGATCGAAGCCGACGAAGGCGGCGAGACGACCGAGATCACGGCCTCGGCTCCGCCGGTCGCGCAACTCTCGCCCGCGGCACCCTTGGAAGGCACGGTTCCCTATGCCGAGGTTCGTTGGGCTCGGGCCTGGCTGGAAGATCAGCGGTTCGGCAACCAACCGCGCGATCTGACGGAGGTATTGGCGCCCGGCGACGTGATCGCGGTCGAGGCGGTCGCCGAGGATTCGGACGGCAAGGCCTATCCCGAGGAAACCTTTGCCCTGCGTCAGATTCCCGATGTCCAGGGCGCCCTCATCGCGCTCGACCCCCATACCGGTCGCGTTCTCGCGATGAGCGGCGGGTGGAGCCAGGACGGCAGCGAGTTCAACCGCGCGACCCAGGCAATGCGCCAACCCGGTTCCGCCTTCAAGCCCTTCGTCTATCTGACGGCTCTCGACAACGGATTCACGCCGTCCTCCATCATCGTCGACGGGCCCTTTGTGATCGATCAGGGGGCCGGTCTCGGCAAGTGGAGGCCGACCAATTATTCAAACAAGTTCTATGGCCCCAGAACGATGCGCCTGGGCTTGGAGAAGTCGCGCAATCTGATGACCGTGCGCCTCGCCCAGCTTGTCGGCATGGACAAGGTCGCCGAGACGTCCGAGCGGTTCGGCGTCGTCGACAAGCTGCCCCGGCATCTCGCCCTGGCGCTTGGCGCGGGTGAGACCACACTGCTTCGGCTGACCAATGCCTATGCCATGTTCGTCAACGGCGGCAAGCGGATCACGCCGACCCTGATAGACCGGGTCCAGGACCGCAACGGCCAGACCGTCTATCGCCATGACGGGCGGCCCTGCGATGGCTGCTTGGCGACCGGATGGCACGACCAGCCGGTGCCCTTCGTGCCCGACACGCGAGAGCAGGTGGCCGATCCGATCAGCGCCTATCAGATCGTCTCGATGCTCGAGGGCGTGGTGCTGCGGGGCACTGCCACCCGCGTCTCCGCTGTGGACAAGCCCCTGGCCGGCAAGACGGGAACCACGAACGAGTCCATCGATACCTGGTTCGTCGGTTTTTCGCCGGATCTCGCGGTGGGCGTCTTCGTCGGCTTCGATCAGCCGAAGACTTTGGGCGCCAAGGAAACCGGGTCTTCCGCCGCCGCGCCGATCTTCCGCGATTTCATGGCCGAGGCCCTGGCCGACCAGCCCGCCGTGCCCTTCCGGGTGCCGCCGGGCGTGCGCCTCGTGCGGGTCAATCGCGACACCGGGGTGCCCGCGGGCCCCGGCGACACCCGCGTGATCCTTGAAGCTTTCAAACCCGGCACGGTGCCCGAGCCCGGCTCGACCCAGACCGTCTATGACGGTTCGGACTCCGGTGGCTCCGCACCCGGCATGCGACCGGCGGATGCCTCCGTGGGGACCGGCGGCCTTTACTAGGCCGGCGCGGGGAAGCCCTTGCGGGGACTCGCGCGCGACGCTAGAACCCGGCCCGGCGTCCACCGGGAATTTCGACGGACGGGACAGAACGGAGCGAATCCAGATGCGTGCCGAACTTCAGGCCACAATCGAGGAAATCGAGCAGTCGATGGCGCTGCTGAGGAGGTCTCTTTGACCTTGAGACTGCACGCCCCCGTCTCGACGAACTGAACGCCGAGGCCGAGAACCCGGAACTCTGGAGCAATTCGGCCCGCGCCCAGAAGCTGATGCGCGAACGCACGCGCATGGAACGTGCTGTCCATGGCTATGACTCGCTGAGCACCGAGTTCGAGGATGGCGTCATGCTCGCCGAAATGGCCGAGGAGGAGGGCGACGAGGGCGCCCTGGCGGAAGCCGAGGCGGCACTCGCGGCGCTGCGCGACAAGGTCGGCAAGCTGGAAATCGAAAGCCTGCTGTCGGGCGAAGCCGACGCCAACGACTGCTATCTCGAAGTTCATGCCGGCGCCGGCGGCACCGAAAGCCAGGACTGGGCCGAGATGCTGGCCCGCATGTATGGCCGCTGGGCAAACGATCACGACTGCAAGCTGGAATGGCTGGAAGAGAGCGCGGGCGAAGAGGCGGGCATCAAATCCGCCTCCATGCGCATCTCGGGCGATAATGCCTATGGCTGGCTCAAGACCGAATCGGGGGTCCATCGGTTGGTCCGCATCTCGCCCTTCGATTCGAGCGCGCGGCGCCATACCAGCTTCGCCTCGGTCTGGGTCTACCCGGTCGTCGACGACGATATCGTGGTCGAGATCGAGGACAAGGACCTGCGCGTCGACACCTACCGCGCCTCGGGCGCGGGCGGCCAGCATGTCAACAAGACCGACAGCGCGATCCGCATCACCCATCTGCCCACCGGCATCGTGGTGCAGAGCCAGAGCGACCGTTCCCAGCACCGCAATCGGGCGACGGCGATGGCCATGCTCAAGGCCCGCATCTACGAGGCCGAATTGCAGCGGCGCGAGGCGGAGGCCCAGGCCCAGGCCGATTCGAAAAGCGATATCGGCTGGGGCCACCAGATCCGTTCCTACGTGCTGCACCCTTATCAGATGGTCAAGGACCTGCGCACGTCGGTCGAGACGAGCAACACCCAGGGCGTGCTCGACGGGGATATCGACCGCTTCCTGGAAGCGGCCCTGGCCCAACGTCTCAAGGGCGGCGAAAGCCGGGCCGAGGCGGCCGCCGAGGACGAAGAGCTTTAGCCGCGCGGTGTCGACCGGCGCACAGGGGGAGACGGCCATGATCGAATATTTCAACCCGCCCGGCCTGGCGCCGGGGAAGACTTATTCTCACGGCGCGGTGGTCCCGGCGGGCATGCGCCTGGCCACGATCGCCGGTCAGGTCGGCAGTCGGTCCGACGGGTCGGTCGTCGAGGGCTTCGATGGCCAGGCCGAGCGTGCCTTCGACAACCTTTTTACGGCCCTGGCCGATATCGGCATGGCCCGCGAGGACCTTGTCCGGATCAACGTCTATCTGACCGACCGTGCCGATCTTGCGGCCTATGAGGGGCATTTCGCGCGGCGCATGGGGCCGGTCAAGCCGCCCGATACCCTGCTGATCGTCGCGGGCCTGGCCCGCGCGGAATACCTGATCGAAATCGATGCCTGGGCCGCAAAGGCGGATTGAACCCCAATCGATGCGGGGGCGTTACGGCGCTTAGAGCGAGCGCGGCACGTCCAGTTCCAGGATCACCATGCTGAAGGCGTAGGAAACCTCGCCCTCGTCGTCGTCCCGGTAGAGGGTGCCGATGAACTCGTCGCCGAGGCAGACCTCAAGCGCGCCCTTGAGCTGCGGGTCCTGGCGCAGGGCGATGTCGGTGTTGCGGAACTTGGTTTGCAGATAGCGCTCGACGCGCAGGATTTCGTTGCGAGTCACTTGACGTTGATCTCCAGTTTACAGGCTGGCCGGGAGAATAGCCCTTGTGACCCGCCGCGCGCAAACGCGGAAGTCAGACCTGGAAGCTTTTTACCAAGCTGCCCGCGACCAGGTACCAGCCGTCCACCAGCACGAAGAAAATCAGCTTGAAGGGCAGCGAGATCATGATCGGCGGCAGCATCATCATGCCCATGCTCATCAGGATGGACGCCACGACCATGTCGATGATCAGGAAGGGGATGAACAGCAGGAAACCGATCTCGAAGGCCCGCCGCAATTCGGAAATCAGGAAGGCCGGGACCAGCACGCGGAGGGAAATGTCCTCCGGGCCTGCCACGGCCTCGCCGCCGGCGATGTCGAGAAAGAGGGCGAGGTCCTGCTCGCGCACCTGCTGCATCATGAAGCCCTGGACCGGCGCGACCGCGCGCTCGAAGGCCTCCGCCTCGTCGATCTGCTCCGCCATCAGGGGCGCGATACCGGCCTCGTAGGACTGCTCCAGCACCGGCGCCATGATGAAGGCGGTGAGGAAGAGGGCAATGCAGCGCTTCCAGACGGGCTCAAAGGACAGACCTGTTAAAGCGAATGACCCGACGCTCCTTCGGTGCCCCGATCGAAGCCTACTTGGAGCACCTTCTCGAGGACTTAGAGGCCGATCGCAATGAGCTGCGCCGTTACCTCCTCGACAAGGAGCGCGAATTTCGCGGGCCGACCGCTAACTCCGACCTGAGCGGCCCGGAAATTCGGATCCGGGACCAGTTTGCGGCGGTCTATGCCGCCGGCGCACTGGCCGTCCGATATGAGGTGCTGCCGTGGACACAGGCGAAACAGCTCAACGCTTCGAAGGCGGCCTGGAAAGCGTCCCTGGAGTTCATGCGAAGTCAGCGAGGCCCTACCGACGACGACCTAGAGACTGCGATCCGGAACTTCCTAAGGAGTTTGAATCTTGCGAGCAGCGACCATTCAGGGCCATTGCCCGGTGAGTATGACGGTTGGATATCGAACGGTTCCGACGCGACCGAACAAGTTTGCATCCTAACTCGATCCTGGACTGACGCGCGGCTCGGCGGAAGGGCGGACCCATGTCTGCATTTCTTGCAACGTAAGGGTTGGTTGTTCAGTCACGGCGGGAAGCGTGTGGCTCAACGCCGGCGCGCTAAAGCGCGCTACCAGGTGTATGTCGTCTCCTCGCATCTCCTGAGGCGGCCCTAGGCGTAGTGGTGCACCATCGATCTGAACCCAACCACGAGACCGAGCGCACTTCAGAGAGCCAACGACATCGATCGGCAAAGCCTGAGAAGAGTGGATCAGCATGCTGTCCGGTTGCCCAGAGCAATCCCGCCGCCAATCGAAGCCCGCCCAATCCGAGATCGCCGCCTGGCTCGCCGGATGAAGGTTGGCCTTGATCAGTTCGAGAGTGGCTTGGCCCGAGGCGCGAGAGCCTGCACCTGACACGAGTTGTCAAGAAATCCCAACCCTACTCTAAGGTTGGATAAGCTCCCTCAGGAGCGTATCCGGCTAACGCGCAAAAATAATCTGACTGCGCGTCGTCCAGACCAATCTAGCCAAATCCCACCACGTTCAGCCGAATTTAGTAGACAAATAGTGATCTATCCAAGATGGCTGTCAGCGTAACCTATTGAAAAATATGGTATCCCCAAGGGGAGTCGAACCCCTGTTTCCGGCGTGAGAGGCCAGCGTCCTAGGCCACTAGACGATGGGGACATTCTCGCGGGAGTGTTTAACGGATGTGGCACAGCGTTTCAAGGCCTTGCCGGGCATTGTTCTCGACCTCACGCCGCCTTCGCCATTGCCTCGCCCGCAATCGCGATGACCCGGTCGATATCCGCCGGGTCCGTGCCGAAGGCTGTGACGAAGCGCACCGTCGGTTCGGTCGCCAGGGCCCAGCGGTTGAAGCCCACCCCCGCCGCCTCCAAGGCGTCGATCGCCGCCGCCGGCATGGTCACGAAAATCTCGTTGCCCTCGACCGGATGGACCAGATCGATCCCGGAAATCGTCGTCAGGCCCTTGGACAGGCGGGTCGCCATGGCATTGGCATGGGCGGCCCAGCGCAGCCAGCGGCCGTCCTCGATCGAGGCCAGAAGCTGGACGGCCAGGAAGCGCGTCTTGGACCAGAGATGTCCCGTGCGCTTGCGGCGATAGAGCAGTTCCTCGCGCCGCGCCGGATCGAACAGGACCACGGCATCGACCGCGAGACAGCCGTTCTTGGTGCCGCCGAAGCTGAGCACATCTACCCCGGCGTTCCAGGTCATTTCGGCCGGGCTGCAGCCCAGGGTCGCCAGGGCATTGGCGAAGCGCGCGCCGTCCATATGGAAGCCGAGGCCCCGCTCGCGGCAGAAATCGCCGACCCGCTTGACGTCCGACAGGGGATAGACGACGCCGGACTCGACCGCCTGGGTCAGGCTGATCGCGGCGGGCTTGGCGATATGGACGAAGCCGGGCCGGATATGGCCGATCGCAGCGAAAAGATGGTCCAGATCCATGCGGCCATGCTCACCGGGCACGGGCATCAGCTTGGCGCCGCCGGCGAAGAGTTCCGGCGCGCCGCATTCCTCGAGATAGACATGGGCCTCCTCGTGGCAATAGCCCGCGCCGTAGGGCGGAACGAGCATGGAGATCGCCAGGGCGTTCGCCGCCGTGCCGGTGGCCACCGGGCAGACCGCGACCTCGCGCTCGAACAGCTCGGAAAAGGCGCCGTCCAGCCGCGCCGTGTAATCGTCCTTGCCGTATGAACTCTGGGTGCCGGCATTGGCCTGCACCAAAGCCTCCATCACCTCGGGCGCGGCGCCCGTCACATTGTCGCTGGCGAAGTTCATGCGGTTCCCCTTTCCGTGCCGCCGTTCGGCGCGCTGTCCTGACCGGGCGGGAGACTAGCACCGCCGCTCCCAGCGGCAAGCGCCGCCAGGGCCTTGGCCGTCTCCCGCACCGGGTCGCTCCAATCCCCCACCTTGGTCTGGCGGAACAGGCGCATGGTCGGATACCAGGGGCTATCGTCCCGGCCGAGCAGCCAGCGCCAATCGCTGCCCACCGGCAGCAGGGTCCAGACCGGCCGGGCCAGGGCGCCGGCGAGATGGGCCGCAGCCGTATCCACGCTGATCACCAGGTCGAGCCAGGTCATGGCAGCGGCCGTGTCGGTCAGATCCTGAAGCTGCGGAGCCAGATCCACGACCGGCGCCGGCGCGCCATCCTGCCAGAGATCGACGGCGCGCGGGCCCAATTGGAGGCTGTAGAAGCTCACCCCGGGCACGGCCAGGATGGGCGCCAGGGCGGAAAACGGTATCGACCGATAGCGGTCATTGGCGTGGGCCGGATTGCCGGACCAAACGAGGCCGACCCTGAGCCCCTCGCCGTCCGGCGCGATCGCGCCCTCCGCCATGGCCGAGGGCAAGCGGAGATAGGGCGCCGCGGTGCCCAGGACCTCCGGCCCTGCTCCGAGCAGCAGGGGCAGGCTGAGGAAGGAAGCATGAAAATCGAAGGCCGGCACGGCCTCGCCGGCGACGCCGACATGCTGCAATCCGGGCACCCCGCGGAACAGCCTGGCAAGGGGCCGCCCCACGACCGCGACGGCCCGCCCGCCCCGCGTCGCGATAAGTCGGGCGTAGCGGGCGAACTGGATCGAATCGCCCAGACCCTGCTCATGATAAATCAGGATCGTCTTGCCACGCGGG
>JAQCGR010000112.1 GCA_027619995.1 Pseudomonadota bacterium
CAATTGGGGGAGGAGAGGGTCGGGGTGAGGTGGGCCGGCACTGCCTCAGCCCGCCAGGCGCTACTTCTTGCGCGGCAAATGGCCGCCCAGGATCCAGCCGGCCATCTGATAGACGCAGAGATAGACCGCGAGCCGCGCGGGATAGGGCGTGTCGGGGGCGACGAACTGGATGGACAGCACATCCGTCCCCGCCTTGGCCGATTCGTGGATGGCGCGCACCACGTCGCGCGCGGAGAGGCCCAGGGGCTCGTCGCCCCAGTCGGGGAATTCGCCCATGTCGAGCACGTCCATGCAGAGCGAGACCCAGGTTCTCTCCACCCCCGTCATGACATGGGGGATGGCCTTCTCGCAGATCGCAGCCATGCCCGCCTCCGCCACTTCCGAGGCCGGAAAGACGAGCGCGCCGTTGGACTTGTATAGATGCAGAGTCTCGCGGTCGTTGCGCGGGCCGCGCATGCCGATCTCGGCATGGCGGGCCGGGTCGATGTTCTGGGCATGCTCCCACATCCGGCGCTGCCAGGTGCCAGCACCCGGTTCGGTATTGCCCCAGGCCGCACCGATATCGTCGAAGGCGTCGCCATGGGCGTCCAGGCTGAGGATGCCGACTTTGCCCGCCGTCGCCCGGGCCATGCCGCGCGCGACGGCATAGCTGGCCGCCGGGACCGAACCGCCCAGGGTGACGATGCGGCAGCCCGCATCGAGCGCCCGGCCGACCATGTCCATGGCGCTTTCGATGCCCACCTTGGGATTGTCGGGATCGATGGTCGCGTCGCCCATATCGACGGCGGCCAGATGCTCGAAGACATCCAGATCGTGCTCGGGCAGGAAGCCGGTATAGCGCATGGACTGGCGGCGGGTGACCAGCGGCCCCTTGCCCATGTCGGACCATTCCGCCGGATCGCGCCCGGGCGAGGCGGCCGAGCCCTGGGGAATGCCGATGAAGGCGACATCGGCCGCCTTCAGCTCGGTATCGGTTTCGGCATAGGGCACGGCCAGCATGGTCGGCTCGCCGCTCGGCAGATAATGGGTTTCGACGCCCTTGATGCTGGTGCGGAAGGAGACGAGTTTGGTCATGGTTTCCGCCTTCGGTTTCGCTATCGCGCCGACATCGCTCGGCGCAGACTTACATATCCCGTTTCGGGACGCACCTGCCCTCGCCACATCTTCAATGTCGTCCCGGGACTTGTTCCCGGGGCCCATTACCCTGTCCATTCACACAGTCGTAGAACCGTTGTCCTATGGGCGTCGGCCAAGTTCGCCGGTCGCGCCGATATGGAGCCCTACGACGTCTCGGCCGGCGGAGAAATATTAGACCGGCATCGCCCCGTCGCGACGCCAATGGGTCCCGGGAACAAGTCCCGGGACGACGGCGGTGTAAATGTGGGGGATCATGGCCCAACTGATCCCGCGCGACCCTCAGCAGTCTAACGTGTTGTCGAGCTCCCACTGGCTCAGGCTTTTGGTGAAGCGGCCCCATTCCTCGAATTTGAGCTTGGTATAGGCCTGGACGAATTCCTCGCCCAGCCCCTCCTTCACCGCCTTGGATTTATCCATCAGGCGGACCGCGTCGAGCAGGTTGAGCGGCAGCCGCCTGATGCGCTTCAGGCGATGGCCCTCCTCATACATGTTGATATCGAGGCGCGGCCCCGGATCGCGCTTGTTGGCGACCCCGTCGAGCCCCGCGGCGAGGACACCGGCCTGGAGCAGATAGGGATTGGCCGCGCCGTCCATCAGGCGCAATTCGAACCGCCCGGCCTCCGGGATGCGGATCATATGGGTGCGGTTGTTGCCCGAATAGCTGATCGTGTTGGGCGACCAGGTGGCGCCCGACAGGGTGACCGAGGCGTTGATCCGCTTGTAGCTGTTGACCGTCGGGTTGAAGACGGCGCAGAGCGCATCGGCCGAATGGACCAGCCCGCCGAGGAACTGATAGGCCAGTTTCGAGAGACCCATCTCGTCCTTGGCATCGTCGAACAGGTTCTTCTTGCCCGTCTTGTCCCAGACCGAGACGTGGCAATGGCAGCCGTTGCCCGTGAGGTTCGGGATCGGCTTGGGCATGAAGGTAGCGCGCAGCCCGGCCTCCTCGGCCAGGGTGCGGGTCATGTATTTGAAGAAGACATGGCGGTCGGCGGTGAGCAGGCAGTCGTCGTAGTCCCAATTCATCTCGAACTGGCCGTTGCCGTCCTCGTGATCGTTCTGATAGGCGCCCCAGCCGAGCTCGAGCATGCAGTCGCAGATGCGGCTGATCAGGTCGTATTGGCGCATCAGGGCAGACTGGTCGTAGCAGGGTTTGATCTGGGTGTCCCACCCGTCCGCCGGCGCCTTGCCGTCATCCTGGAGCAGCATGTATTCGCATTCGACGCCGGTCTTCATTCGGTAGCCGAGCTTGGCGGCCTTCTCGATCTGGCGCTTGAGGACGGTGCGCGGGGCCTGCTCAACCTCCTTGCCGCCCATCCAGAGATCTGCGGCGAGCCAACCGACCTCGGGCTTCCAGGGCAGCTGGATCAGGCTGTCCGGATCAGGCACGGCGAAAAGATCGGGATGGGCCGGCGTCATGTCGAGCCAAGTGGCGAAGCCGGCGAAGCCGGCGCCGGCCTTCTGCATGCCGCCGATGGCACGGGCGGGCACCAGTTTGGAGCGCAGCACGCCGAAGAGATCGACGAAGCTGATCAGGAAATATTTGATCTTCTTGTCCTTGGCGACCTTCGCTAGATCGACGGCCATATCCCTGTCCCCCTGTGTGTGCGATCCCCGTACCGGCATTTTTTCAGTATGGGCGGGGCCGCTTGTCTCGCCAACTCCTCCGGCTAAGTGCCACACCCCCACCTCACGCTCCCACGCCTTCGGCGCGGGTCCCTCCCTCTCCGCCCCCGGGGGCCGAGAGGGTTGGGGTGAGGTGGGGGATTAACGGGTGTCTGTTTCCCGGTCAGACTTGGATTCGTTCCACCGTTCCTAAATCCGCCCCGGAATCCAATCGGTGCCGGCCAGCGGCACGCCGGCCATGGCAGCGGCCTCGACCGTCAGGGCGACCATGTCCTCGGGTTCCAGGTTCAGCACATGGCTCTTGCCGCAGGCCCGCGCCATGGTCTGGAGTTCCAGGGTCATGACGGCGAGATAGTTGCGCAGCCAGCGCCCGGCCTGTTCGGGCTTGAGTCGCGCTTCCAGGGCCGGGTCCTGGGTCGTCACCCCGACAGGGCAGCGCCCGGTATGGCAATGGTGGCAGAAGCCGGGTTCGGTCCCGATGGCGTAGTAATCCTCGACATGGACGGGCTTGTTGCAGCCGAGCGCCACCATCGCGGCCGAGCCGATCGAAACCGCGTCGGCGCCCAGGGCCAAAGCCTTGGCGACATCGGCGCCGGTGCGAATGCCGCCCGAGACGATGAGTTGGACCTTGCGGTGCATGTCCAGTTCCTGCAGGGCCTGGACCGCTTGGCGCACCGCCGGCAGGGTCGGGATGCCGACATGTTCGATGAAGACATCCTGGGTCGCCGCCGTGCCGCCCTGCATGCCGTCGAGGACGATGACATCGGCCCCGGCCTTGACCGCGAGGGGCACGTCGAACTTGGTCCGGGTCGCGCCAATCTTGACGTAGATCGGCTTCTGCCAATCGGTGATCTCGCGCAGTTCCTCGATCTTGATGGTCAGATCGTCGGGGCCGGTCCAGTCGGGATGGCGGCAGGCGCTGCGCTGGTCGATACCGACCGGCAGATCGCGCATGCCGGCGACCCGCTCGGTGATCTTCTGGCCGAGCAGCATACCGCCGCCGCCGGGCTTGGCACCCTGGCCGATCACCACCTCGATGGCGTCGGCGCGGCGCAGGTCGTCCGGGTTCATGCCGTAGCGCGAGGGCAGGACCTGATAGACCAGGGTCTTGGAGGAGCGGCGCTCCTCCTCGGTCATGCCGCCGTCGCCGGTGGTCGAACTGGTGCCCATCGCGGTGCAGGCCAGGCCAATCGCCTCCTTGGCGTTGGCGCCCAGGGCGCCGAAGCTCATGCCGGCGATGGTGATCGGGATCTTGAGTTCGATGGGCTGTTCGGCGAAGCGGTCGCCCAAGACGACATTGGTGTCGCAGCGTTCCCGGTAGCCCTCAAGCGGATAGCGCGAGACCGAGGCGCCCAGGAAGACGAGATCGTCGAAGCTGGGCAGGCGCCGCTTCGCGCCGAAGCCCCGGATGTCGTAGACGCCCTGATCGGCCGCCCGGTGAATCTCGGCCAGCACCTCGCGGGGAAAGGTCGCGCTTTCGCGCAGGTTTCGCGGATCGACAGTCATGAGCGGAGCCTTTGCCTAATACGAATCGGCGTGGTCGACGTTGAAATGATAGAGCTTGCGGGCCGAACCGAAGCGGCGGAATTTTGTCGGATCGGCCTCGATCCCGGCGCGTTCCAGAGGGGCGCGCAGATCGGCGACATGCTCCGCCGTCATTTCCTTTTCGATGCAATCGGCGCCCAGGCGGCCGGTCTTGCCGCCGACATAGATCACCGCCTCGTAGATCGAATCGCCCAGGTCGTCGCCGGCATCGCAGCAGACCACGAGGCGGCCGCGCTGGGCCATGAAAGCACTCATATGGCCGATGGAGCCGGCGACGACGATATCGACGCCCTTCATCGAGACGCCGCAGCGTGCCCCGGCATCGCCCTCGACCACGACCAGCCCGCCGCGCCCGGTCGCCGCGACGCCTTGCGACGCGTTGCCGGTGACGCGGACCGTGCCGCTCATGATGTTCTCGGCCAGGCCCCAGCCGCATTGGCCGTCGATGACGACCGTGGCCTCCTTGTTCATGCCCGCGCAGTAGTAGCCGACATGGCCCTCGATCCGGACCTCGATGGGCAGGGTCAGGCCGACCGCGATGCTATGCGCGCCGCGCGGATTGACGATCCGCCAGGCGCGCTCATTGGTGTCCGGCGGCAGCTTGTGAAGGCGGGAGTTGAGCTCCCGGATCGGCGCTTCGGCGAGATCGAACTCGGTCAATTCAGGCTCCAGCTATAGACCACCGTGGGTTCCGGCTCCCAGACCTTGGCGTCCTCGACCCCCGGCAGGCCGGCGAGGCTGCGGTATTCCGAGGCCATGGCGACCCAGTCGTCGGTCTCGGCCAGGACGGCGGGCTTGCAGGCGATGCCGTCGCGCAGCACCGCGAAGCCGTCGCGCGTGCCCATGGCGAAGGTGTAGAAGCCGTCGAGATCCTTGAGCCCCGCCTCCATCGCCTCGCGCAGGCTGGCCCCCTCGCCCAGGCGATGGGCGAAATAGCGGGCCGCGACCTCGGTGTCGTTATCGCTTTCGAAGACTTGGCCGCGGCGCTGCAGCCAGAGGCGCAGCCGGTTGTGGTTGCTGAGCGAGCCGTTATGGACGAGGCACATGTCCGAAGCGGCGGTGAAGGGATGGGAATGCTCGGTCGTCACCGCGCTTTCCGTCGCCATGCGGGTATGGCCGATGCCATGGGTCCCGCCCATCGCCGCAATGCCGTATTTGTCGACCACCGAGGCCGGCTTGCCCTTGTCCTTGTAAACTTCCATCAGGGTGCCGTAGCCCATGATGCGGACCTCGGGGTGATGGGCGGTGAGCCAGGCGCGGACCGCGCCCTCCTCCGCCTCGGCCGCGAGCACGGCATGGTTGGCCTTGAGGGAGACATCCGTCTCCTCCTCCAGGGCCGCCGCCAGTTCACCCGCCATGGCGCGCCAAGCATAGGTTTCGTCCGGATGGAACAGGGTGAGCTTGCACCAGCCCGCTTCGCTGGGGTCGTGATAGACCGCGATGCCTGCGCTGTCCGGGCCGCGATCGGTCATGCCGACCAGCATGCGCGAGAGATTGGCGCCGAGGGAGGCACGTTGATCCGGATTCTTCACGAACAAGCCGACGATTCCGCACATGATAGGGAGTCCCGAGTCCGAGGGTCGATATTCTTATTCTACCAGAAAGAAAATATTGTTCCCACCACGAACATCGTTCAATCCTCGCTGCGCCCATAGGAAATGACCGAGAGGAAACGGATGGGCAGCTTCTCCAACCCGTCCGGGCCGTGGGGCGCCTGGGCATCGAAGAACAGGGAATCGCCCGGCGCCATCGGATAGGTCTTGTCGCCATGGCGATAGGTCATGCGCCCTTCCAGGACATGGATGAACTCCATTCCGGCATGTTGGAACAGCGGAAAGACGTCGGATTCCTCGGTCAGGGTGATGAGATAGGGCTCGACCGCGACCGAGGAGCCGAGGGCATGGCCGAGCAACTGGTACTGGTGTCCGGCGCGGGTGCCGCGTCGCTCGATCGTCAGCCCCTCGCCCGCCTTCACGAAGGTCGCGTCCGTGCCTTCCTCGAAGCGGCGGAAGAGCGCCGTCACGGGGACATGCAGGGCCTCGGCCAGGGATTTGATGGTGGCGAGGGAGGGCGAGGTCACGCCGTTCTCGATCTTGGACAGCATGCCGGGGGAGAGGCCGGCGGCGCGGGCCAGTTCGACCACCGTCATGCCGAGCTGCTTGCGGAAGGACCGCACCTCGCGCCCGATCGCGGCCTCCAGGCTGTCGCGGTTTCCGCCATGGGGATCCTGGAACTCCCCCGCCGCGCTCACCCGGCCGTCTCCAAGGCAACCAGGGCGGCGCGGCCGACCGGGCGACCGTCGAATTCCGCCATGGCATCGAGCAGGCAAGCCCAGAGATACTCGGCCGAGGCCCAGTCGCCGAGAATCTCGTAGCCGAGCACGCCGCTCCTGTCGCACCGGCAGACGACGGCGTTCATGCGCGCGACCGAGGTCTGGGCGATGGCCAGATCGGGAAAGGCGCGCGGCCGCAGATCGACGGCACAGAGCTTGGCGAACATCGCCGCACCATGCTCGCCCGTGACGGCGAAGCGGAAACTCGACTCCATGCGCGGCACGGGAAAGCAGAGCCCGGCCGTCTCGATGCTCCAACCGGCCGCAATCCCATCCAGCGCGGCCGGGTCGCCGTCGAGCGGCGCGAGCAGGACGGCTTCGGTCGGCGCGAGGCGCAGGGCGAGGAGGCCATTGGCCTGGGAAACGGCGCGGTTGTCGGTATCGAGCCCGGTCACCCCCCGCTCGGCCAGCCAGGCCAGGGCGACCCGCCCCTTCCAGCCGGCGCGCGGCAACGGGCTGAGATCGGCAAGGCCGAGGGTCCGCGCCGCGGTCTCGTCCGCCTTGCCGAAGGAGTCGGCGATAGCACCGTCGCCGACGGCCGCGAAGCGGGCTCCGGACGCGACGAGGGTCCGGTAAAGCGGGCTGCGACGCGGCAGATCGATGGGGTTCAGGCGCGCCATCCCCTAAATCTCCTGCCGCGCGTTGTCGGGATCGTAATGCGGCAGGGGCACGACCTCGGCCGTCGCCATGCGCCCACCATGGGAGCGGATCGAAAAGCGCGTGCCCTGCTCGGCCTGGTCGGGCACGACATAGGCCAGGCCGATGACCTTGCCCAGAATGGGCGAGAAGGCCGCCGAGGTGACGCGGCCGGTGATCGTGCCGTCGCGGATGACGAGATGGCTTTCGGCCGGGGCCGCCTCGCCGGTCCGTGTCATGACGAAACCGACCAGCTTGCGCTTCAACGGGCGAGCCGCCTGGATGCGGAGCGCCCGCTCGCCGACATAGAAGGGCTTCTTGCGGGCCAGGGCCCAGACCATGTCGGCCTCCTGCGGCGTGGTCTCGCCGTCGGTGTCCTGGCCGATGATGATATGGCCCTTCTCCAGGCGCAGCAGGCGCTGTGCCTCGACCCCGAAGGGCCGGATGCCCGCCGCCGCGCCCGCAGCGATCAAGGCGTCCCACAGGGCCTCGCCATAGCTCGCGGGAGCGTGGATTTCGTAGCCCAGCTCGCCCACGAAGCCGACGCGCAGCAGGCGCGCGGGAATGCCCGCGACCCTGCCCTCGCGCACACCCATATAGGGGAAAGCCTCGGCCGAAACATCGAGATCGGGGCAGAGCGGGGCCAGGACCTCACGGCTCAGCGGGCCGGCGATATTCACCCCGGCATAGGCGGCAGTGACATTGGTCACGTCGACATCGAGACGCCATTGGGCGTTGAACCAGAGCATCTGGCGGTAGACCCCGCCGACCCCGCCCGTGGTCGCGGTGACGTAGAAATGATTGTCGTGAAAGCGGCAGGCCACACCGTCGTCAATCACCGCGCCCGAGGGGCCGCACATGAGGACATAGCGCGCCCGGCCGACCGCCTGTTTGGCATAGGCGAAGGTATACATGCGGTTCATGAATTCGGCGGCGTCGGGGCCGCGGATTTCGAGCCCGCCCAGGGTGGAGGCGTCGATCAGCCCGACCCCGGTGCGTACCGCCAACGCCTCACCCTCGATCAGCGCCTCGCGCTCGCTCTCGGGACCGTAATAGGCCGGGCGCTGCCAGAGCCCGGCGAGCATCATCTGCGCCCCGGCCTCGAGATGGCGGTGATGCATGGCGCTGCGCCGCGCCGGCTCGAAGCCCCGCCCGGCGAGGAGGCCGAAGCTCTCGGCCGTATAGGGCGGGCGGACGGTCGTGGCGCCCATCTCGGCCAGATCGCGCCCCGTCGCCTCGGCCGCGAGGCGCGCCAGATTGGCCGCCGTATGACGGCCCTGGCTGGGGCCCATGCCGGCGGTCGAGAAACGCTTGAGAAGCTCGATATCTTCGTAGCCCTCGGCCACCGCGTTGCGGATGTCCTTGACCTGGAGGTCCTCGTCGAAATCGACGAAATCCTTGCCCTTGGGATGGGGAAAGATCGGCCAGGGATGGCTGACCCGGTCGGCACCGAGATCGCCCGGCGCGGGCGGTTCGGCGCCACCGTCGAAGCCCACCGCGCGGGCCGCGTGCCAGCCGGCCAGCCGGCCCTGGGCGATCGCGGCGTCGAGGTCGAAAGCCCCGGCGGCGGAGCCGGCCGGGCGGATGCCGTCCGGGCACTCGGCCAGGGTGAGCATCCCCAGGGCCGGGTCGTAGCGCAGCATCGCCCCGGCATGGCAGGCGATATGAGCGGCGGGGGTATAGCCCACGCTGACGCAGAGCAGGTCGCAGAGGATGCGCTCGCCCGGATGCGCCGCGCCCTGGCCCGTTATCGCCGCGATGCGGATCCCAGCGAGACGGTTCTCCGGCCCGGCCCAGGCCTCCCAGGGCGTATGGCCGGCCAGGACCGGCACGCCGGTCTCGCGCAGGGCATCGGAACGGGGGCAGGCCGGCGGCGTTTCGCGCAGATCGAGCACGGCCAGGACCGCGACCCCGGCATCGATCAGGTCGAGGGCCACGCCGTAGCCGTCGCCATTGGCCGTGGCGACCACGGCGCGGCGGCCCGGCCGCACGCCATGGCGGCGGATCAGGCGTTGGGCGGCGGAGCCCATCATCACCCCCGGGGTGTCGTTGCCCCGGAAGACGATGGGCTGCTCCATCGAGCCGGTCGCGACCACGACCTGCTTCGCGCGAATCTTGTGCAGCCGGTTGCCCCGGATCACGGGCAGGAAATGATCGGCGAACCAGCCGTTGCAGACGGCATCGGTCATGACCTCGATCCGGTCCGTGCTTTCGACCGCGGCGAGCAGGGCTTCGGCCTCCTTGGCGGCGCGCGCGCCGTCCGCATCGAAGCGGGCATAGGTGAGGCTGCCGCCGAGCCGCGCGCCCTCCTCCACCAGCAGCACCTCGGCCCCCGCC
>JAQCGR010000113.1 GCA_027619995.1 Pseudomonadota bacterium
CGGCCACCGCCGCCGCGCCGCCGATCATGAAGCGGCGACGCGTCGGCCCGGTAGCGACCGAAGTCAGTGCGGTCTTGCGTTGCCGGCCGCGGGCGGACTTGTGGAATTTAGTCATTTGCATCTCCCTCAAGATTGCATAGCGATATCTGCGTGATATCCGCGCCATTGCACCGACGCTGGCGGCACCCTAGCCCGGCCAGAGATGTCGTCAATGCCAAGATCGCGGCAGGCGTGAAACCCGCAGGAAGACGTTCACGGCTCTTGAACGGCGCCCGCTGTTGCGCGAGCATCGTCCGGGGCACGCGCCCCGAGGGAGGAGACCACAGCGATGGCGGCGATGGCGACGAATGCGTCGAACCCAGACGGCTTCGGCTATCCGTTCACGGTCGAGGAGTTCCAGGGCCGCCTGAAGAAGGTCCGGGGCGACATGAGGGCCGCCGGGATCGATATCCTGCTCGTGACCGGGCCAGAGAATATCTACTACCTCTCCGGCTACCGCACGACCGGCTACTACATCTATCAGGCCCTCGTCGTGCCGCTGGACGGCGATCCGCAATTCGTCGTCCGCGCCCTCGAATTCACCAATGTCCAGGCCCTGTCCTGGATCAAGACCGGCTACAAGGTCGAGGACACGGAAAGCTATTTCGAGGCCACGGCCGCCTGTATCGAGAAGATGGGCGGGGCCAAGGCCCGGATCGGCTTCGACGACGGCGGCTTCTTCCTGCCGGCCAGCATCCTCGATGGGCTGCGCGCGCGCATGACGGGCGCGAAGTTCATTCCCGACGGCGGGTTGGTCGAGAAATCGCGCGTCGTCAAATCGCCCCAGGAGATCGACTATATCCGCCGGGCCTCGGCCTGCGCCGTCGCCGGGCTGGAGGCGGGCATCGCCCATACCCAAGCCGGGGTCAGCGAGAACGATCTCGCGGGGGAGACCTATAACGCGCTGGTTCGGGCGGGCAGCGAATACACCGGCTCCCAGCCCTATGTCGTGACCGGCAAGCGATCGGCCCTGGGCCATGCCACCTTCGAGCGCCAGATCGTCCAGCATGGCGACGACGTCTTCTTCGAGGTCGGCGGCTGCATCTACCGCTATGGCGGGGCGATCATGCGCTCGGTTTCCGTCGGTCCGCCGTCGCCGGCTTTCCAGCAAGCCGCCGACGCCGTGCTGGGGGCATTGGACGCCATATTGAACGCCGCCAAGCCGGGCGCGACCTCGGGCGAGGTCGACCGGGCGGGACGCAGCGTGGTCGAAAAGGCCGGCCTCGGCGATCACTGGCACCACCGCACCGGCTATTCCATCGGCATCGGCTTTCCCCCAGGCTGGGGCGAGGGCCATATCATGGACCTGAAGCCGAACGACACACGGCGGCTGGAGCCGGGCATGGCCTTCCACACGGTGCCGCTGCTGCTGATCCCGCAAATCGGCTCGGTCGGCTTCAGCGAGACCTTCGTCATTACCGAGACCGGCTGCGAGGTGCTGACCGAGACGCCGCGCGAATTGCGCGTCGCCGGCTGACCCCGCGCGAGCAAGGAGAGAACGAGATGACCACGGAATCCCCGCTGTTGGGTGTGATGCAGCTTCAGAACACGCCCGTCACCGTCCCCGGCTCGATGGGCCATCCGGACAGCTATGAGGCGCCGGTCGTGTTCCGCCAGGTACCAGGCGCCTGGACCTCGAACGTCGTGGGCGAAGGCCGCGAACTCGTGCCCGCCTATATCGAGACGGCGCGGGCGCTGGAGGCCGAGGGCTGCACGGCCCTGATCACCAATTGCGGCTTCACCGCGCGCTTCCAGAAGGACGTGGCCGCCGCCGTGTCGATCCCCGTGGCCATGTCGAGCCTGCTGATGGTGCCCTGGGCCCTGGCCCTGCTGCCGCCGGGCAAGAAACTCGGCATCGTGACCTACGATTCCAACCAGCTGACCGAGGTTCATTTCAACGGCGCGGGCTGGTCGCGGAAGACAGCGCCGGTCGAGATCGTCGGCATCGAGGGATCGGAATCCTGGCACCGCATGGCCGATCCGGACACGAAGCTCGACCGGGCCATGGTCGAACGCGACGTGCTGGCCGCGACGCGGGGAATGCTGGATGCCCATCCCGAGATTTGCAGCATCGTCCTGGAATGCTCGGCCTTCCCCCTCGCCGGCGAGGCGGTGCGGCGCGAGACAGGCCTGCCGACGGTCCATTTCGTGACCATGGCGAATATGCTGCTTCGTTCGGCCACGCCGCGTGCGGGCGCCCGGCGAGTCGCGGCGGAATAGAGACCGGGCGAATCGCCATGACCCGCCCGCTCGGTTGCCTGCGCCTCAACAACGGGCCGATCGCCCTGCCCGGCTCGCCGACCCAGGCGGAGTCCTACCCCTTTCCGGTGATCCTGGAAGGGGTGCCGGGCGCCTGGACGGAGAATGTGACGCGGGGCGACCGTTCGGTCCGCGACGCCTATGTCGAAAGCGCGCGGAGGATGGAGGCGCGGGGGTGTGCCGCCGTGGTCACGACCTGCGGCTTCACCAGCCTGTTCCAGGCCGATATGGCGGCCGCGGTCTCGATCCCCGTGGCGAGTTCCAGTCTGCTGCTCGTCCCCTTCATCCGCGGCCTGCTGCCCGAGGGCGCGCGCATCGGCATTCTGACCTACGACGCCACGCGCCTGACCGCCGCCCATATGGAAGCGGCCGGGTGGAGCCCCAAGGACATCGCCATCGCGGTGGACGGCGCCCAGGGCACCGAATCCTGGGAGCAGATGGCGGAAGAGCAGCCGGCGCTGACCGTGGCAATGATGAATCGGGACGTCGGCGCGGCGGCCGAGCGGCTGATCGCCAGGCACCCGGATATCCGCGCCCTGCTGTTCGAATGCACGGTCTTCCCCATCGCAGCATCCCATGTACGGGTACGCACGGGGCTGCCCGTCTACGACTACCTGACCCTGGCGCGCCTCACCCATGAGGCGGCGGAAGCCCAAAACACACCTACGAGCGCGGCCGCCCGCGCGGCTGCGGAATAGGCCCGATGACCAAACTGCCCCAAGGCGTGAACGAAGAACTGGCCGAGAAGATCGTCTCGGTCCGAAGGACCATCCATGAGCATCCCGAACTCTCGAACCGGGAGCACGACACCCAGGCCCTGGTCTGGCGCGAGCTGACCGCCGCCGGCATCGATGACGTGAAGGAGGTCGCGGATACCGGCCTGATCGCGACGATCCGGGGCGGCAAGGGAAAAGGCCGGATCCTGGGCCTGCGCGGCGATATGGACGCCTTGCCGATCCAGGAGGACACCAACCTGCCCTTCGCCTCGAAGAATGCCGGGGTCATGCATGCCTGCGGCCATGACAGCCATACCGCCATGGTCTTGGGCGCAACCATCGCCCTGCACCGGGCGCGCGCCGAATTCGCGGGCGAATTGCGCTGCATCTTCCAACCGGCCGAGGAGACCGAACCCCTGGGCGGTCGCCGGGTCGTCGAATCCGGCGTGCTCGACCGGGTCGAGGGCATCCTGTCCCTGCATGTCGATCCGGCCATCGACGCGGGCAAGATCGGCGTACGCGCCGGACCGCTGCTGGCCGGCGGGCAGGAGATCACGATCCGGGTCAAGGGCACGTCCAGCCATGCCGCGCGGCCCCATCTGGGCGCCGATGCGGTGCTGGCGGCCTGCGGCATCGTCCAGGCCCTGCAAACCATCGCCAGCCGCCGGATCGACCCGTTGGAGCCGGTGGTCGTGACCATCGGCAAGGTGACGGCGGGCACGGCCAAGAACATCATCGCCGACAGCGCCGCGATCGAAGGCACCCTGCGTGTGCTGGACGAAGGCGTGCGGACCGAGGTCGTGCGCCTGATCCGCGAGCTCGCGGACGGGGCCGCGCGCAACCACGGCTGCACCGCCGAGCTGGCGACTTCGGGCGGCGAGCCGGTGCTGATGAACGACCCCGGCCTGACCGACCTGATCCGGCGTACGGGCCACGATATCCTCGGCGCGGAGAACGTGGTCGAGATCGCGCGGCCCTCGATGGGCAGCGAGGATTTCGCCTTCTATGTCCAGGCTGCCCCCGTCTCCATGTTCCGCCTGGGCATCCGCAACGAAGGGCTGGGCTATACCCATCCCCTGCACCATCCCGGATTCGCGGTGGACGAAACCGCCCTGCCCATCGGCACGGCGGTGCTGGTGAACGCCGCGCGGCGGTTCCTGGACGGAAAGGACTGATCCGATGCCTGCTCGACCTTCGGACCACGCCACGGACGAAATCGTCGAGCGCTATTGGCAGGACGGTGCGGTCTATCTGCGCGGCGTCTTCGATCCGGCCCGGATCGACCGGCTGCGCGAGACGATCGAGGCGGTGCGCGAAAATCCTGGCCCGGAGGTCCACCGCTATGTCGACGACAAGGCGACCGGCAAGCTGTTCTTCAATGTCTCGCGCCGCTGGCCGGAAGAGGCCGGGATGCGCGAGTTCATCCGCGAGTCGGGGGTGACCGAACTGGCCGCGCGCTTCGCCCGGGCCGAGAAGCTGAACCTGCTTTGGGACGGCACATTCTACCGCACGCCGGGCTGCGAGCAGCCGACCCCCTGGCACCAGGACGCGCCCTATTGGCCCTTCGAGGGCGATCAGATCGTCAGCATCTGGATTCCGCTCGACCCGGTTTTCGACACCTCGGTCCTCGGCTTCCTGAAGGGTTCCCACCGCATGGGCCGGTTCTCCCGCGCGAATTTCCGGGATGGCGGCAAGTCGAGCCATTTCGCCTCGGACCGGGAAGACGCCCTGCCCGTCCCGCCCCTCGATATGGCCGCGAGCGCCGATTACGACATCCTGCGCGCGCCGCTGGAACCGGGCGATTGCGCGGTCTTCCACGGCTTCACCCTGCACGGCTGCCCGGGCAACATGGCCAAGGAACGGCCCCTGCGCGCGGCGACCATGCGCTTCGCCGGGGAGGACGTGCGCTATGCCGAGCGGCCCGAGGGCACTTCGCCCAGCTTCCCCGGCTGCGGGTTGCGCGACGGCGATCCGATCGACAGCGAGACCTTTCCGGTGATCTGGCGGCGGGACGCGCCGGGCGTGACTCTCTAGGACGGATGCCATGAACCGCGAGCCCCTGACCCCGATCACCGAGGACGACGTCGCAGCCTATCAGCGCGACGGGGCGGTCTGCCTGCGCGGGGTGTTCGATCGGGACTGGCTCGATCTGGTCGAGGCGGGGATCGAACGGAACCTGAAGGAGCCGGGCGAGTTCGCCCATTTCTACGACCGCGACGAGGCAGGCCATATCTTCTTCAACGATGTCGTGTCCTGGGAGCGGATACCCGAATACCGCCGCTTCATGCTCGAATCGCCGACCGCGCAGATCGCCGCGACCCTGATGGGTTCGGCCCAGGCCAATGTGTTCTACGACAGCGCCTTCTACCGCACCGCCGGCACGGCCTCTCCCACGCCCTGGCACCAGGACGTGCCCTATTGGTGCGTCACCGGGAACGACGTGTGCAGCCTGTGGACGCCGATCGACTCCGTGCAGCGCGAACGCGCGCTGGAATTCGTGCGCGGCAGCCATCTCTGGGACACGGTCTTCTACCGCCAGAGCTTTTTCGCCGACGGCAAGGGCGAACACGCCTTCGAGGACGGCCGCGACAAGCGCGCGGGCGAGGAGCAGGTCCGCGCCGCGCCGCCCGATATCGGTACCGAGCGGGACAAGCACGACATCGTCGCCTGGGAGATGGAGCCGGGCGACTGCCTGGCCTTCTGCGGCATGGTCTATCACGGCCATCCGGGCAACAGATCGGAGGCCGGACCCTTGCGCGCCCTGGCCACCCGCTATGTAGGCGACGACGCGCGCTTCGCGGTCAAACCCGAGGGCTCGGATCCGGACCTGCGCGGCCGGGGCCTCGAGGACGGCGATCCCTTCGGCGGGGAGCATTTTCCGGTCGCCTGGACGCGCGAGGCGCGGGACGCGCGATGATGAGCGACGCCCAGGTTTCGGCCCGCATCGCCGAGGCCGAAGTCGACGCCTTCCAGGCCGACGGCGCGGTCCATCTGCGCGGGGTGATCGATCCCTCTTGGATCGATCTGCTGAAGACCGGCACCGAAAAGGTTCTTACCGCGCCCGGCAAATACGGGCGGACCCAGTCCAAGCCGGACGATCCCGGCTTCTTCTTCACCGAATATTTCATGTGCGATTACCAGCCCGAGATGCGCCGCTACGGCATCGAAGGCCCCGGCGGCGTTATCGCCGCGCGCCTCCTGCGCTCCGAACAGGTGCGGTTCTTCTATGACGGGCTGTTCGTCAAGGAGCCGGGCACAGTACGGCGCAGCGACTGGCATCAGGACCAGCCCTACTATCCGGTGAACGGCGGGCAGGTCGTCGTGCTATGGACGCCGATGGACCCGGCCCCGGCGGAGGTCGCGCTCCAGGTCGTGCGCGGCAGCCATCTCTGGGGCAAGGCCTTCACCCCCGTGATCTTTTCGACCGAACAGGCCCTCGCATTCGACGATAGCTATAGCCCGGCTCCGGATATCGATACGGCGCGGGACGACCACGACGTGCTGAGCTGGGATATCGAGCCGGGTGACGTCATCGCCTTCCACGGCATGGCCCTCCACGGGGCAGCGGGCAATCCGACCGGCGGACGGCGGCGGGCGAGCCAGACCACCTGGCTGGGCGATGACGCCGTGTTCTCGCGCCGGCCCGGAAAGCTGGAACCCCATTTCGAACATCTGGACTATCCCGAGGGAACGCCATTGACGGACGCTGCGGCGTTTCCCAAGGTTTGGCCGAGACATTAGGCTTTCTTCGGAAAGGGAGCGTTGGCGATGAACCGGGAAATGCAGGCCGTGTGGGATGCCATCACGGAACAGGATATCGACGCCTTCTGGCGCGACGGTGCGATCGCCCTGCGCGGCGTGATCGGGGCGCAGTGGCGCGAGCTGATCGCCCAGGGCATCGATAAAACGGTGGCGAAGCCGACGCCCTATGGCCGGGTACAGTCCAAGCCGGACGACCCGGGCTGGTTCTTCACCGACTACTACATGTGGCACCAGTACGAAGAGTTCGAGACCGTCGCGCGGAACGGCCCGGGCGGGACGATCGCGGCCAAGCTGCTGCGCTCGAAACAGGTCAACTATTTCTACGAGGGATTGTTCCTGAAAGAGCCGGGCACGGCGCGGGCCAGCGACTGGCACCAGGACCAGCCTTATTACAACGTCGACGGCCGCCAGATCTGCGTCGTCTGGATCCCGCTCGACCCGGTGACCAAGGAGACCACCCTGCGCGTGGTCAAGGGCACGCACAACATGGGCAAATGGTACCGGCCGATCTTCTTTGCCAGCGACCAGGAGCTCAAAGGTTACGAACGGTTCGAGAAGATTCCCGATTTCGACGCCGACCCCGGTGCCGAAATTATGGAATTCCCGCTGGAGCCCGGCGACTGCATCGTCTTTCACCCGCTCTGCGTCCACGGCGCGCGGGGTAATCCGCTGCCGATCCGCCGGCGCGCGGTCCAGACCGTCTTCCTGGGCGACGACTGCGTCTACGGCGAACGGGGGGTCGAGGTCGAACCTCGGATCGTCGGCCACGACTTCAAGCCGGGCGACCGGCTGGGCGATGTCGAGACCGTCTTCCCGAAGGTCTGGCCCAGACCCGATACGGAGTCTGGTCTGGCCGAAGCGGCGGCCTAGCGGCGCTTCAGCAACCGAGCTGATCGGCCAGATCGGCGAGGCTGGTCGCGTTCATATCGACGCCGGAAGCCGGCAGCTTCGGGATCTCGTCCTTGGGCCCGTATTCCGTGTCGCGCATGATGAAGGCGGCCTTGAGGCCGGCGAGCCGGCCCGCCCGCGCGTCACCAATATGGGCGCCGACCATCAGGCAACGCTCGCGCGGCGCGCCGACCAACGCGGCGCCGCGCCGGTAGGATTCGAGGGAGGGCTTGTAGACCCCCAGGAATTCGCAGGACAGGATTCCGTCCCACACGATGCCGGCCTGTTTGGAAGCGTCGAGGATCGTGCCGAAACGCTGGACCGTCATCACCACCACCTTGAAGCGGCTGCGCAGGCGACGCAAAGCTTCGACCGAATCGGAGAAAGGCGGCAGTTCGTGCCAGGCTGCGTTCATCCGCTCCATATCCGCCTCGGTCAGATCCAGGCCGGGATGGCGCTCGTTCACCTTGCGCGCGGCGATCCGGCGCAGCTCGTCCATATGGCAGAACGGCCGGTCGGCGATGCGGACCTCGTCCATCATGGCGAAACCCGTGCGGTGCCAGTCGCGCGCGATGGCCGCCGCGTCGAGCGATCCGCCGCGCGCGCGGACGATATCCTCGACCAGGGGCATGGTGCCGGTGCGCCAGTCGAACACGGTCCCGCCCACATCGAACAGCAGGGCGTCGATATCCTCGGGCCGCATGGGCTCCCCCTTCGTTTCAGCCGCCCTGCGATGCCAATGTCGCGCGGCTCAGATATGTACTAGCCTTCCCCGGAATAGGGGGAGGCAAAGATGCCCCATGCCGGCGAGGTCGTCCATGCGGCCTGAGGCACAGCCGGGTGACGAAATCGTCGCCGAGGAGGCCGTCCGCGCCTATCGCGAAGACGGTGCCGTCTGCCTGCGCGGCGCGATCGCGCCCGAATGGATCGAATTGCTGGCCCGCGGGGTCGACCGCAACATTGCCGCGCCCGGGCCGACCGCCCAGTTCTACAGCGGCGGAACGGCGGAGGCGGACGGCTTCTTCTTCGCCGATCACGCCATGTGGCAGGCGATTCCCGAATACGAGGATTTCATCCGCCATTCCCCGGCCGCAGAAATCGCGGGCCGCCTGATGGGGGCCGAGCGGACGGCGATCTTCTTCGACAATCTGATCGTGAAGAACAAGGGCACGGCCGACCGCACGCCCTGGCACCAGGACATCCCCTATTGGCAGATCGAGGGCGCGCAGGTCTGCAGCCTCTGGCTGCCCCTCGATCCCGTCCCGCGCGAGAACAGCCCGGAATACGTCCGCGGCTCGCATCTCTGGGGCAAGACCTACAAGCCGAAGAGCTTCTACGATCCCGACAGCGACTACAGCCGCCGGCCGGAAGCCCTGGACCGGATCCCCGACTTCGACCGGGAGCGGGAGAAGCACGAATTCCTCTCCTGGGCGATGGAGCCGGGCGATATCCAGGCCTTCACCGGCGTCACGGTCCACGGCGCACCCGGCAATACCAGCGGCCGCCGCCGGCGCGCCTTTGTCACCCGCTGGGCCGGCGAGGAGGCGCGTTTCGCGGTGCGGCCCGGCCATATGCACCCGAAATTCCCCGATTGCGGGCTGAAACACGGCGATCCGATCGACTGCGAGACCTTTCCGGTGGTGTGGCGCAAGGATGCGCGTGCGGCATGACCCGCATGGCGAGGCACGGGCCTGCCGGCGCGGCCGGTTCCACTTCCGGCCGTGCCGGCTATGGCATTCGCTCGCGCGCCGCTATTGTTTTGGCCCGATCCGGACTCGAGAAAGAGAGAAATGAAACCGCCCATGCCCGCCCGCTTGCCCGCCCGCTTGCCCGCCCGCTTGCCCGGCCGCTTGCCCGGCCGCTTGCCCGGCCGCTTGCCCGGCCGCTTGCCC
>JAQCGR010000114.1 GCA_027619995.1 Pseudomonadota bacterium
CCCACAGAATGCCAAAACTACTTCGCCGCAGCCGGATATGACCAAGAGTGATCGGAAAATGCTCTAGCCGCCGGTTGCCAAAGGGCACCGCCATAGATCGGGCATCGGCGGTCCGAAATTCCTGAGGAGGCGAGGCTTAAGACGGTGGGACAGGAGAGGTAGAGTCCAATGCCCGGGCGAGGGCGCAGAACTCCTCGATGTTCAGGGTTTCGGCCCGGCGGGTCGTGTCTTCGATGCCGGCGCTTTTCAGCAGGGCCTCGGTGTCCAATTTCAAGGTCTTGAGGCTGGAGCGCAGCATCTTGCGTCTTTGCCCGAAGGCGGCGGCCGTGATCCGTTCCAGCGCCCCGATCCGCGCGGGCGCGAGCGGGAGAGTGCGGGGATAAAGCTGCACCACCGAGGAGGAGACCTTGGGCGGCGGCACGAAGGCCGTGCGCGCGACGTTGAAGATGATTCGCACGTCGCAGAGCCATTGGGTCAGCACGCTCAATCGACCGTATTCGCGGCCGCCCGGGCCGGCCGCCAGCCGCTCCGCGACCTCGGTCTGGAACATCAGGGTCATGCTCTCGAATGCCGTGGGCGCGTCGAGCCAACGGCGCAGAAGCGCGGTCGAAACGTTGTACGGCAGATTGGCGACGATGCGCCGCGGCGCAGGCACGAGAGACGCGGCATCGACCTCCAGCGCGTCGGCGCTGACGATCTCCAACCGACCGGGATAGGCCGCTTCCAGCTCGGCCAGAGCGTCGACGCAGCGCGGATCGCGCTCGACCGCGACGACGCGCTCGGCCCCGGCGGCGAGCAGCGAGCGGGTCAGGCCACCCGGGCCCGGGCCGATCTCGACGATATGGATGCCCTCGAGCGATCCGGCCGCGCGCGCGATTCTGTCGGTCAGGTTGCCGTCGAGCAGGAAATGCTGGCCCAGGCCCTTGCGCGCGCCGATGCCGTGGCGCGCGATGACCTCGCGCAAGGGCGGCAGGACGGGTCGCGGGTTTGAGTCGTTCGGGGCCAAGGCGATGGACCTAGGCCGTTTCGGCGGCGGCCCGATGATGTGCCATCGCCCCCGCCATGCGCAGGGCGGCGACCAGGCTGCGCGCGTTCGCCTTGCCCTGGCCGGCGATGTCGAAGGCCGTGCCGTGATCGGGCGAGGTCCGCACGAAGGGCAAGCCCAGGGTGGCGTTTACCCCGCCGTCGAAATCGATGGTCTTGAGCGGGATCAGCGCCTGGTCGTGATACATGCAAAGCGCGGCGTCGAAACGCTTGCGCGCTGCGGCATGAAACAGGCTGTCGGCGGGGAAGGGGCCGGCGACGGCGATTCCGGCCGCGCGCAATTCCTCCACCGCCGGGCCGATGATTTCGATCTCCTCGCGGCCCAGATGGCCGCTCTCGCCGGCATGGGGGTTGAGGCCGGCAACTGCCAGCCGTGGCCGGACGATGCCGAAATCGCGCTCAAGCGCCGCGGCGGTGATCCGACCGCAGGCCACGATCGCTTCCCTGGTCAGGGCCCGGACCGCGTCGCCGAGGGAGAGGTGAACCGTGACCGGCACGACGCGCAGTTCATCGCAGGCCAGCATCATCACCGGCCGCGCGCCGCCCGCCAGCTCGGCAAGAAACTCGGTATGGCCTGGATAGGAAAATCCCGCCGCGTAGAGGCTGGTCTTGTGGATCGGATTGGTCACGACCGCGCCGGTCCGGCCATCCAGGGTCAGGCGCACCGCCTGTTCGATCGATTCGATCACGGCGCGAGCGGTCGCACCATCAGGCCGGCCAGCCACGGCGGATGCGGGCAGGGCGGGTCCGAGAGCGGGCAGGGCACGGGAGAAAACCGCCTTCGCCTCTTCGACGGATGCCACAGGCTCGACCGGCACGCCCAGGTCGAGGGCGGCTGCCGTTTCCCGAAAATAGGCAGGGTCGCCGAGCGCGACGAAAGCGGGCCCGCTATCGCGCAGTTCGAGCCAGGCCTTGCAGGCGATCTCGCCGCAGATGCCGGCGGGTTCGCCAAGGGTCAGGGCCAGGGGGAGGGCGTCCGATTCGGTCATCGGTGCGCCTTTGCCTCAGATTCGGAGATCGACGAAGGCGCTGTTGCGCAGGTCGCGCATCAACCGGCGGCTGATGATATCCAATCGATCGCGCACCAGTGTTTCGCGGATATCGTCGCGCATGACGTCGCCGATATCTTCGCGTTTGCAGACCATGACGATCAGAATGCCGGATCCGGTCTCGATCGGATCGGTGATCTGTCCGGCTTGGAGCGGGGACACGACTGTCTGAATCTCCGGCGGCAGCTCGTTCAGGTTTGCTTCTTTCGGCAGGCCGAATGTGCGTGCGCCGCTTTCGTCGCGCAGGCGCACCAGATCGCCGCAATCGGTCACGGTATCGCCGATCAGGGAGGCGAGATCCATGGCGTTCTTCCGCTCGACATCGGATACGCCGGTGGGAAGGGGCAGGAACATGTGTTCTATGGTTACCTTTGTCGCGATGCCGGAACCCGGATCCACGGTGCGGCGGTCGCGCAGCTGCACGATGTAGAAGCCGCTGGTGCCGCGGATCGGTTCGGCGATCTCCCCCGGCTTGAGGGTTTTGACTGCCGTCGCGATCTCCTCCGGAAGCTGCCCTTCGCGCATCCAGCCGAGATCGCCGCCCAAGGTCGCCGTGGCGCTTTGCGAGAACTGCTGGGCCAGTGCCGAGAAGGTGGCGCCGCCCCGCGCCTCCTCATAGATCCGAAAGGCAGCGGCGCGGATCTCGGCTTCCTGTGCCGGCGTGTCGACGGACAGGAAGATTTCGCTGATCAGCGCTTGCGGTTGTCCGATGCTCGCCTGGATTTCCGCGAAAGTCTCGTCGATTTCCTCATCGCTGATCTGGACTTCCTGGAGCATGCGCCGCTCCAGCACGCGCGACCAGGAGAGACCGGCCCGGATCTGCTGTTCGATCGTCGAGCGGTCGATGGTGGCCCGCTGGAGCAGCCGGTCGAAGTCGCCCGCCGCCATGCCGTTCTGCTGTTCGATATCGGTGATGGCGTCTTCGACGCGCTGATCGGGAATCGAAATATTCTGTTCCTTGGCCATCTGCAACTGCAGATGCTCGTCGATCAAGGTGCGCATGACCTGGGGGACGAGGCTCTGGCGTGTTTCGTTGTTGTCCTCGAGCCCGGTGGAGAGGATCACGAGGCGAACCCGCTGCACCAGGTCATAGACGGAGATGACGTCGTCATTCACGACGGCCGCGATGCGCATGATGTCCTGTGCCACTGGCCGCTGGACGGGCGCAAGAACTGCCAGGATCAGCAGGACGGCGCCGAGGGTGTGGCGCAGGGTGACGCTTAGGGCTGCGCGGGGAATGATCATGACTCCATGTAGTGGCCGTGGGCCGGCGGGACGAGGGGTGACGCCTAGCGCACCGCCGTTCCGATCTCGCCGAGATGCTTGAACACCAACCGGAATAGCACGGTGTCGGTCTCCTCGAAATCCCTGTCGCGAAAGAAGCTGCGCGAGAAGTTGGCGTCGAAAGTGAAACATTCGTCCTCGTAAATCATGCCTGCGCTCGTCCGCAAAGCGCCGCCACCCTTCGTGAGATCGCGCCGGTGCGTCGCTCGGAAGGACCAGTAGTCGGTCAGCTTGACCCGTCCCGACACGAACAGCTCCTCTCGGGTTCCGAATTCGCTGCCGGTCTCGGTCTGTTGGAAGAAGAGATAACTGGTCTGAATCTGCAGCCATTTCGGCCCTGCGGACATGCCGACCTCATTGCGGATCGGGCCCAGATCCGTTCGGGCCAGGCGGAACCGGTAGACCAGGTCCAGATAGTCTCCTGGCGAGGCCCGGACACGGCCGACATAGTCCGAAAGCTGGCTATAGAGGCCGGAACCATCGTCGAAGGTATCGTCATTTTCTCGCAGGCGGTAGCTCTGCCCGAAAAAGAAGGTCGATTGGCCGCCGCTATCGCCGTAGACGCCGCCGCCCAGGCCGTAGACGATGCGTTGTCCGCCATCGACCCGGTCCAGCCCTGCGAAGCGGTTGGCGCTGAACAGATTGGCGTCGTCGAATTCGAAGCCGCGGCTGTCTTCGTTGGGAATCTTGCCGGGATTGCCACCGTTCGGGCTGACGACCAGTGCCGCGACCGGTTCGATGATCTGGCGGGTCGTGCCGGCGCTGCGCACGAAGGGATAGCGCCATTTGAGCATGGCCTGCGGGAAAAAGCGTCCGGTCAGGCCGTTTTCGGTGCTGCCAGCGGGACGGGTCGGAACTTGGACGTCGTCGACCCAATAGGCATCGTTCTGAACGGAGGCGCTGAGCTCCCAGACATCGCCCCAGGGCGATGTATAGGGCGCGGCCCAGCCGAGATTCAGGGACAGGCGTCGGCTATCCGCGCCCTCTATTCGGTTCAAGTTCAGCACATTTGCATCGACCGCCCAGCGGCCACCGATGGAGTCGGGTTCGCCGACGTGATTGTAGTTGGCCACGGGCAGAATGATCGGGACCTCGTCCTGATCCTGGTCTTCGCGCAGGTCCATGAAGTAATAGCCGTCGGCGCGCATGTAGTTCCGGCCGCGGAATCCCTCAACGAAGGGATTGTTCGTCAGCACGTCCTCGGACGTGAAACCGTAGCGGCGCAGATAGGTATCGTCGGTGGTGTAGGCCGCGTCGAAACCCCAGCGGTAGGTCCGGTCGATGTCGAAACGGCCCTTGCCGAATATATGGCCTCGATTGATGTCCTCGCCAAGCTGTTCGCCATCGCTGCCGCGGCGCTCGACCCGGGTGAAGCTGCCGTCGGTCACGAACACACCATCGGTGAAGCGCTGGCGGTATTCGGCCGCGAGGGCGACGCGCTCCTTGGTCGTGAAGATCGGCGTGATCGTGGCATCCTTGTCGTCGCCCAACGTGACGAAATAGGGCGTGCGCAGCAGCATGCCGAATTGGGAATCGTTGCCGAAATCCGGGGTCAAAAGGCCCGAGCGGCGCTTCACAGTCGGGTCGGGATGAGAAAAATACGGCGTGTAGAACACGGGCACGCCGTACATTTCCAACCAGGCATCGGTGTATTCGATGTCGTGGCTGCGCTGGTCGTGCACGACCTTTATGGCCTTGAGTTGCCAGAGCGGCGCGGCCTCGGGATCGTCCTCGCACAGTTCGCAGGGGCTGAACACGGCCTTGCGCATCTCCGTCCGCTCGCCGCCCTGAAGTCGACCGCCGGCCGCCGCGATGCGCGAATTGTCTGTCAGCAGAATGCGCAGGTCGCGCACCACGCCATTCTTCATGTCGTCGGTCAGTTCCATGTATTCGGCGAAGACCACATCGCCACCCGGTTCCAGCAGGCTGACATGGCCGACCGCCGAGACGGTGTTCTCGCGCTCGTTGTAGGTCACACGGTCGGCCAGAACGACGCGCGCGCCTTGGGCAATCTCGACGCTGCCCGTGGCCACGACGATGCCGAGATCTTCGTTGTAGCTGATCTCGTCTGCGCTCAGCAGGACCGGCTCGGAAGAACTCGGCGATACCTGCGCTTCCGCTGGCACCCCAAAGAGGGTGGCCAGCATCAATGCCGCGATGAAAATCCCGTTGCGCATTGCCCCCCCCATCTCCACGGCTTCCCTAACCTTCTTCAACGTGAATGAGCAGGGAGGCGCCGATGAGGATTGCCGCCGCAGCGGGAGTCCAGGCCGCGAGCGCCACCGGCACGCTCGCCGTTTGGCCGAGCGCAGCGACGACATCGGAAAGGAAATAGAGGAGGAAACCGGTCAGGACACCGCCACCCATGGTCCAGACCACAGCGGTTCGCCGAGGGGCCGCGCGCAGCGCAAACCCTGCGCTGAACAGCACCATGGCGCAAAGCAGAAAGGGATCGGACAGCAAGCTGTGCCAGTAGAGGCGGTGGCGCACGCTCGAGAATCCGGCCTTTTCCAGGGTGTCTATAAAGGCAGGCAGGTCCCAGAAGGAGATCGATGCCGGAGTCGCAAAACTGTCCTGAATCTTGAGGACGGTAAGATCGGTCTGAACCGTGTATTCCGGCTCGTAGCGCGAAGGCCGCTCCGGCGAGATGATCCAGCAGTCGCGCAGCAGCCAGTAGCCGTCCTCCAGAACGGCGGTCGCGGCGTCGATGCGTTGCACGAAGCGATCCTCGCCCTCGTAAATGAGGATGATGACGTCGCGCATCTCCATCCCCTGGGGCGAGACTTCCCGGGCATGGACCACCGCCTGTCCGAAGTCGTCGGCCTGGCGCAGCCAGACTCCCGAACTGGAGACGGCGAGAAGGCTCGACCGCCCGCGCAGGTATTTCCCCTCGATATGTTCGAACCGCGACAGCGTGACCGAGGCGAAGGGATTGAACACCGCGACCTTGAACACTCCGATGGAAAAGGAGATCACCAGAACGGGCAGCAGGAACTGCAAGGCGGACACGCCGGCCGAGCGGACGACGACGATCTCGCTGCTGCGCGCCAGCCGCCAGAATGCGGCCATGCCGCCGAAGAGAATCGCGAAGGGCACGGCTTCCTGCGCCATGTTCGGCAGCTTCAGCAGGGCCATCGACAGCACGATGTCCAAGGTGGCGTCCGGCTTGCCTGAGGCGCGTCGCATGAGTTCGACCGTGTCGAGCAGCAGGATAAGTCCGACCAGACCGCCGAAGGCGATCGAAAACCAGATCAGGAATTGGCGCCCGATATAGCGCGACAAGGTTGTGGATAGCCGCATCGCTGCCTCAGGCCGCGCCGACAGCAGGGCGCAGGCTGCGCGCCGTCCGCCACCGCGCGCCACGCGCCAGGATGATGCTCGAAACCAGAATCGGCATGGCCGCATTGAGATACATCAGCGGAATCGTATCGATATGTTTCGCCGCCAGATTCTGGAAAGCAATGCCGGCGGCCTGCACGACGACCACCGCGCCGACGGCGACGATGATTCGCTTCGCCTGCCAGCGCCGATCGAACTCTCCCGCCAGCAGACTGGCAAGAGCGATCAGAACGAAGCCGAGCGCATAGAGCGGCGCGACAAGGCGTTGATGGCCTTCTGTGATCAGCTTGTTGGCGTAATAGGCGTCGCCCTGGTTGGAATAATCGGGCCAGATCAACTCGTTCAGATAGCGTTCCTCGGGCGTGCGCCAGCGCGTTTCGGGTCGGCCGGTGAACTGGCCGAGATCGAAGGTGTAGCGGTCGAAATAGAGCAGCGAAAGCTGCCCGCTCTCGCGCTGGACCTCCTGGCGATTGCCGTTGATCATCAGGACCCGCGGTCCGTCATCGCTGACCACAAGGGCGCCGCGCTCGGCCATCATGGTGACGGGCTTTTCGGGAATGCGGCTGTCATGGACGAGGATACCAAGCAGTTCGCCACTCGATTCCCGCGATCGGACATAGACCGTCAGACCGTCATTGAGGCTGTTGAACGCGCCTTCCTGGAGCAGGATGGCCGAGTAGTCGTTGCGGATCGTGTATTCCAGATCCTTGAACTGGCGGAACGAGGCCGGCAGGAAATAGAGGCTCAGGCTATAGCAGACGATCACGACGCCGAGGCCGAGCATGATGGCCGGCCGGCCCAGGGACAGGTTGCTCAACCCCGCTGCTCGGAGCACGACCAATTCGCTGTCCGACATGAGCTTGTTGTATATGAACAGGGTCGCGCAGAAGAGTGAAATGGGGAGGATGACCAGCAGGAAGGTCGGTAACAGCAGGACGGTCAGATAGCCGAACAAGCCGATCGAGAGGCCCCGATTGACGATCAATTCGACATAGCGCAAGGACTGCGTCAGCCATACCGCGCAAGCGAGGGCAATGGTGACGAAGACCGTCGCCTCGAAAATCTGCCGAAAAATGTAGCGCCCAATAGAATTCATCCAGAGTCTTATAGATTCTCCTTAGTTACTTGATCAACCAGTAAAAACTTTCCGATGAAAGGTTTTAGCGCGCGGGATCGGCTCTGCTGTCTCCCGGACGCCCGCGCTGACCGAGCCAGGCGCGTCTGATCAACAGGTCGTAAAGCAACCAAGCGACGCCGACGGATATCACGCCCGAATAGAAAATATCGCTGAGATAGTGGCCACCCTGGGCGATGCGCAGCAATCCCATTGCCGCCCCGAAGGTCAGGCCGCCGGCGAAGCCGAGGAGGCGTTGCCGGCGCGTCCGGCCCAGAAAGCCGAAGGTTATGAAGGCAAAGCCCCAGGCCGCGTCGCCCGATACGAAAGAGCAGTTGTGCTCGCACTGATCGGCAATGACTAGCGGCGGGCTATAGGTCTTTTCGCCGCCGAATTCGGTCGTGTGCGAGGGTCGGGCACGACCCCAATTCTCCTTCAGGACGCCATTGACGATCAGGCCGGGGCCGAGGCCGATCACGGCGACGATATAAACGATCGCCCGCCAATCCAGAACCCAGAGATAGCTGCGCCGCAGGATCCGATGGGTGATTGATGCAAAAAGCGCGACGGCAAGACCGACGCCGGCCACTTTCAGCAGTTTACGCACGGTGATCCAAGGCTCGGCATAGGAGGCGACGAAACCCTGTTCGGGATCGTAGAACTGGGCGGTCGCCCAATGATCCAGACCCGGTTCGATCGACAGCATGACGGCCAGCGGAAGACCGATGGCGAGCGTCACCGCGAGGACACGTTTTTCTGCTCCGCACCCGCTCTTGCGCCCGGCCGGCTGGCTTTTCGTCATGTCGCCCCGCTGGCGACCGTGCGTCGCCGAATTGCCCAAACCCTTCCAATAACGTGTGATTCCGCGTCGATCAACGGCCAAGGTAAAGTAAGCCAGCGTCAAATCAGTTGCGTCTGACGGCGACGCTCTTATGATATCGTGTTCGAATTCTGGGGGATTTTAGAAAGACCGATATCATGATGCGCCGTTCAATCTTGGCGCTGGTCGCCGTTCTTTGCGGGTGGCTGGGTGCCGAATCCACATCCCGCGCCGATCCTGCCGTAAATGGCATTATCATCGGCAGCGTGCCGATCCTGATCTGGTCCATGTTCGCGGACCCGCCGGAGCACCGCAATCCCGACCTGCTGACCGTTGGCGGCGGCTTCTTCGACGCGGTCGACGACGAAAATCAGGCTGCGCTGTTCAAGATGGAATATCGGTCGGACCTGTTCTTGTGGCGGTTCAAGCCCTTCATCGGGGTCGACGGGACTTCCGATGGCGGCGCCTATGCCTATGCGGGGCTGCGCGTCGATGCCTATTTCGGGCCGCGCCTCGTGATCTCTCCCAATCTGGCGCCGACCGTCTACTACGCCGGCAATGGCAAGAATCTCGGCAGCGCCGGCGTCCTGCGCTCCGGCATCGACGTGAGCTATCGGTTCGACAATGAATCCCAACTCGGCGTGGGCTTCCATCACATGTCCCACGGCAAGGTTTTCAGCGATCTGAACCCGGGAACGGAAACGGTCAGCGTGACCTATTCGATTCCGATGGAGAGCCTGTTTTAGTTTTCGTCTCTGTATGGTGACAAACAGGGCTACGGTGCTCTCCACGACCTGCGGCTGATCGGGTTATGCTGTTCTCCTCACAGGTGTTCC
>JAQCGR010000115.1 GCA_027619995.1 Pseudomonadota bacterium
CCCGATCCAACGGAATCCCCTATTTCGATTCACGCAGATCGGATGATGCTCTAGAAGTGCAGCGAGATGTCCTTGTGGGTCGCGAGACAGCTGGCCATCGACCCTGCGAGATCGGAGGGCAGGCGGTCGAGCTGGCGCACGCCGATGGAGTTCCTGATCAGCAGGTCGTAGTCGGAGAGCGGCCCGGCCAAGTTGCGCGTGGCGGCCTCGCGCCAGGCGACCTCGTCCGCGAACAGATCGGTGGCTTTGGCCAGTTCGACCCGCGCCGCCGCGACATCGCCATCCTGCTTGCGGAGGATGCGCCGAGCATCGGACAGGGCCGTGCGGATATCGCCCGTCCCGGCGATCCGCGCGAGAGCGTTGTAAACCTCCAGGATGGAAGCCGCCGCGGCCTCGGCGCTTTCGCTGCGGGCGATACCGTCGAGCGCGCCGATCCGGTCCGACAGCGTGGTGAGGTCCTCGGCCTGCCGGATTTCGATCAGGACTTCCTGAACCGGGGCATAGGCGGCGTCGACCGTTCGCTGATAGGCGCGCCGTGCGTCGTCCTCGGCGTCGGCCAGGACGACATAGCCCTTTCGCGCTTCGGTCCAGCGATCGGGGATGCGCAGTTCCATCTCGCCTATCTCCCGCTCGAGAAGCGCGATCTCATTGGCCATTTCGCGGCGATCCGCGTCGGTGTCGTCGGTGCGCCCGCTCTGGGACAGTTGGCGTTGTAGCTTCTTGATCTCGTCGCGATGGTCGCGGATATCGGCCTGGATGCCGCGGACCTCCCGGTGCAGGGGTTTGTAGCCGGCAACATAGGCGTCGAGCGCGACAGCCGCGGCCCGCACATCGGCGACGCGGTCGAAACTTGCCGAGGCCAGGGTGAAGCTTTCGGTCAGGTCTTTCCGCCGGGCCTCCGGTAGGACGCTCATATCGCGGCTCGCGATGCTTTGGATCGCGGCGCGCAGGGTATCGCCCTCCTGGTCGTAATAGGTGAAGAGGTTCTCTTCCATGCAGGCTTGGAGGCGCGGGTTCTTGGGCGGCGGTGCGGTTTCGGAGGTCAGGGAACTGTACGCCGGCAGGTAGTTTGCCAGGGGCGGAAAGAAGCCGACGACGGCGAGGCCCAAGAGCTGCAGGCCAATGAAGGCGACGACGCCGCGGTAGATGTCGGTCGTCCGTACCTGGGGTGGTGCCACGCCACGCAGGTAGAACAGGGCGAAACCGAAGGGCGGGGTGAGGAAGGAGGTCTGCATATTGACCCCGATCATCACGCCCAGCCACACGGCAGTGATATTGGCGCTCGGGTCGGCCAGCAAGATGGGCGCCACGATCGGGACCACGACGACGGCGATCTCGATGAAGTCGAGAAAGAAGCCGAGGGCGAAAATCACCGCCATGACGAATATGAATTGGGTCCAGAAACCACCTGGCAGACCGCCCAGAAAACCCTTCGCCAGCTCTTCGCCGCCGAAGCTGCGGAAGGCGGCTGTGAGCATCGCCGCGCCGAGGAGGATGATGAAGACCATCGAGGTGGTCTTTGCCGTCTCGATCATCACCCCGCGAAGGGTGTCGTCGATGCGGTAGGCACGCCAGCCGCTCCACAGCACGGCGGTCACCAGGCCTATGACGGCCAGAACTGCCAGGACGATCCCGACCGAATCGGCCTGCGCCGTAACGTTCTTGACGTTGAGGTCGAAGAATTCGATCAGAACCAGGATGGCGACGATCGACCCGACCGCGAGAATGGCGGGTCGGAAGGCGCCGCGCTGGCCGTCGGTCAGGCGGTAGCCGGCCATGATGGTGGCGCCGACGGCGCCGATCGCGCCGGCCTGGTTGACCGTGGCGATGCCCATGATGATCGAGCCGAGGACGACCAGGATCAGGGTCAGCGGGGGCACCAGGGCCAGGAAGACGCGCAGGGCGAAGGCCCAGTTATACTTGCCTTCGTAAGGGATGGCGGGGGCCGATTTGGGCCGGATCAACGCCAGAATCAGAATAAAGCCGGCATAGAGCCCGACGAGGACGAGACCCGGCAGGAAGGCGCCGAGAAACATATCGCCCGCGCTGGTCGAGGTGATGTCGAATTCGCTCGGCATGGGACCGGGGCCGTTCGCCTCGCGGAACTCGAATTTGCGCGCAGTGCTCGCCTGATCCGTCGCGCTGGCGAGCTGATCGGCCAGGATGATGAGAACGATCGAGGGCGGGATGATCTGGCCCAGGGTGCCCGACGCGGCGATCGTGCCCGTCGCCAGGGCGGGCGAGTAATTGCTGCGCAGCATGGCGGGCAGCGAGATCAGGC
Organism: Pseudomonadota bacterium; assembly: GCA_027619995.1. Classification (GTDB taxonomy): domain Bacteria; phylum Pseudomonadota; class Alphaproteobacteria; order CADEGL01; family CADEGL01; genus JABIRQ01. The sequence continues at coordinate 2,282 of JAQCGR010000115.1, forward strand.
CCATCGCGATGACGGTCGCGCCGACGATACCGGTGGTCGCGGCGAGCAGCGCGGCCACGAAGACGACGGAAATGCCGAGTCCGCCGGGGATCGGGCCGAAGAGCTGGGCCATGGTGATCAGCAGATCCTCGGCGATCTTCGAACGCTGGAGCATGATTCCCATAAAAATAAACAAGGGAATCGCGATCAGCGTGTCGCGCTCGATCTCCCAATAGATGCCGCGGAAATTGGTGACTCCGGCGGACAGCCATTGGTCCGGGCCGCCTTGCGAGAAAAAGGTCGAGGTATCGCCGGCAATGAGATATCCGGCGAGGGAAGCAATGGCGATGGACAGGATGGCGGCGCCGGGCAGGGCGAAGGCGACGGGGTAGCCCATGGCCAAGGCGCCGGCCATGAGGAGGACGAGAACGAGTACGAAATAGACTTCCATGACGTTTTCTTTTCGCCTCCCCTGGGCGCTACTGTGCGGGCTCTTCGGCGGCGGGCGTAGAGCGGGCTTCGCGCCCAGACTCGCCTCGGAGTTCCGCGGCGTTGGATAGGAAATAGCCGACGAATTGAATCATCATCGAGACGGCATAGACGGCGAGAAAGCCCGCCATCAGGTATTTCACATACATCCCGAACCCGCTCTGCGTCGTTTCGAAGGACAACAGCGGACTATTGATGATACTGGCCTTGCCGCGCATGCCGAGCGTCAGGATGATCCAGCAGATCGGCAACCCCAGAAGGGTCGAGCCGATCACATTGACCCATGCCTTGCCGCGTTCGCTGAAGCCCGTATAGAGCACATCGACGCGCACATGGCCTTCCTCGATCAGGTTGTAGGCGCTGGCGAAGAGAAACAGTGCCGCGTACCAGAAACGCACGAGATCGCCCATGAAGGCCTGCTCGTATGAAAAGATGAAGCGCGCGAGGACGATCAGCATCTCGGCCATGACGACCAACGACGCGAGCCAGATGAAGCCCAATGACCGGTTGAAAAACGCGATGACGAAGCCGACCAGGATCAACGGGTAATGGACATACATGCCGCGGAAATGGGACAGGCCCAGATCGTTCGTCAGGCTGCTGCCAACGAACTGTTCGAGATAACCCTCGATCCGTAGGAATGAGATCAGGGCGTCTGTGACGCCGACCAGCAGGACGCCCCAGAAGGCCGCGCGAATGATATAGGCCGCCAAGGCGCGCATGCTGCCGGCATCGGCGCGAAGACCGCGTTCGGGTCTCCACAGAACCAGGCCGATCGCGCCGGCCAGCGCCGCGACATAGATGGCCACCTGAATCCAAGCGAGAGAAACCGCCTCCGGACTCATCTGCGGGCCGGTGCCGCCGAACCAACCCTGATAGGCAAAGAAATCGGACAGGCCTGGCCAGTCGCGCCAGAAGCTGAGGTAGTTGTTGATCAGGAAGGCGAACATTATCCCGACGACCGCCAGGCCGAACCCGCGCAGGGCGAGATCGACAGATGCGCCTTGTGGCGGGGTCGTCTCGTGCATCGTGGTCGTCACGGTTTTACCTCTTGGCGTCATCCGCTGGAACAGGGCGCGTTTCGATTATCGGGACGCCGGTACGGCGCACCGGTTATCAGAACGAAAAAGCGGAGCCCTACGGGGCTCCGCTCCATCGTTCAATCACGCATAGATGCCCCAGCCCTAAAGGCCGAGCACCCGGTTACGCTGCTGCAGATAGGCGACATCCGAGATTTTCGCCCAGGCGCCGACCTCGGTCCGCGCTTTCAGGAAGCTCTCGTGGATACGCTTCGTGAGGTCGCCGTGCTGGATGACCTCGGCGAAGACCTCGTCGGCCGCCCGGCCGAAGCTGTCGTAGATCTCGTCGCTGAACTCCTTGAGGATCACGCCCTGATCGTTGACCAGCCGCTTGAGCGCCTCGCCGTTCTTGGCGTTGTACTCGGCCATCATGACGTCGTTCTCCATCGCGGCCGCGGCCTCGATTTGGAGCTGTTCGGTCGTGGTCAGGGAGTCCCAGAACTTCTTGTTCATGCCCATGGCGAGCATCGAGCCCGGCTCGTGCATGCCCGGGTAGTAGTAGTATTTGGCGGCTTCGTAGAACTTCATGAACTCGTCGTTCCAGGGGCCGACCCATTCGGTCGCATCGATCGCGCCGGATACCAGGGTTTCGTAGATCTGGCCGCCCGGCAGGGAGACCGGCGAAGCGCCAAGTTTGGCCATGACGTCGCCGCCCAGTCCCGGGATGCGCATCTTCAGGCCCTTGAGGTCGTCGGCGGTGTTGATTTCCTTGCGGAACCAGCCGCCCATCTGCACGCCGGTGTTGCCGGCCATGACGCCCTTGACGCCGAATTCGGCGCCCAGCTCGTCCCACAGTTCCTGGCCACCGCCGAAGCGGATCCAGGCGTTCATTTCGGTATAGGTCAGGCCGAAGGGCACGCCCGTGAAATAGGCGTAGCCGGGATGCTTGCCTTTCCAATAATAATCGGCGCCGTGATAGGCCTCGGCATTGCCCGAGGCGACTTCGTCGAAGGAATCGAACGCGCCGACGCGCTCGCCGGCCGCGAAATACTCGACCTTGACCGCGCCTTCCGTCATATCGGTGATGCGCTGGGCGAGCCGCTGCGCGCCGGTCCCGAGGCCCGGAAAATCGCGCGGCCAGGTCGAGACCATCTTGAGTTCCTTGGCGCCCTTCATGACAGCCGGCGCTTCGACCTGCTTTTCAACCTCGACGATCTTCTCGACGACCATCGGTTCCTTTTTTCCGCCGACGATATATCCGCCCACGGCGCCGGCAACGAGGCCGACGGTACCACCTGTCAGGAAATCACGGCGATTCATAGGGTCCCTCCCTTTGATCGAATTCAATTATTGTGCGTCGTTCGCCGACCGAAAATTAATGAGACGGCCCGCACGAGCATTGTCCGCGCGACACTCCCCCCACCGGCTGACCGGCCAGTTTACTGATCGCAAGTATATTGCGCCTTGGCTGGAGCGCAATACGATACATGAAGTGATGTCACAATCGCTAAGCGCGAATTCAGGCGTCAGGCGCGAGGTCAGGTGAATTGCATCCGTTCCCAGCCGTCCGGGGCCAGCGCTTCGAGCGGTTGGAAGCGCGCCTTGTAGGCCATCTTGCGGCTGGCCGCGATCCAATAGCCTAAATAGGTGTATGGCAGTCCTTCGATTCGCGAGCGTTGGACCAGCCAAAGGATGGCATAGGTTCCGAGGCTGCGTTCTGCACGGTCGACATCGAAATAACTGTAGACCGCCGACAGGCCGTCGCCCAAAGCGTCGATCAGGCAGACGGCGACGAGTTCGCCTTGCGGATCGCGAAACTGGGCGAGGCGCGTGTCCACCGAGGTTTCCTCAATCATGCCGCGATAGTCGACATAGTTCATGCCGGCCATTTCGCCATCGGCATGGCGGGTGCGGACGTAGCGCTGGAACAGACGGAACTGTTCGATCGAGGCATGGGGCGGGCCGATCTCGGCCGTGAGGTCGTCATTGGCCCGGACGATCCGGCGCATATTGCGGCTGGGCGAGAACTCGGCCGTCACCACGCGCACCGGGACGCAGGCTGTGCAGCCGGGGCAGTCCGGCCGATAGACGATCTTGTGGCTTCGGCGGAAACCGTGGCGGGCAAGAAGGTCGTATGTGCCGGCCACGTCCTGGCCGTCGAGCTCCGCGAAAATATTCCGTTCCACCCGGCCGCCCAGATAGGGGCAGGCTTGCGGCGCCGTCCGATAGAAATATTTCGGCAGCTTCGCCGTGGCGTGGTTCATGACCAAAGGATAACCGCGCGAAAGCCGGCGCGCCATGTTCCAGCAAGGGCCCTCGAGAGGGCGCTCAACTCAGAATCATGACTGGCTTGTCGTTGATGACGACGGTGCCCGAGAGAATGTCGTGCAGGGCGCGGCGGCGCTCGTTCAGCACCATGACGATCAAAACGAGGAACGAGGTGGTGGGCACCGTCACGGCGAAAAGCGCCGCGCGCACACCGGCCTGGACATAGTCCGGCGAACCGCCGTCCCAGCGCACCAGTTTAAGATCGAACAGGCGCATGCCCGGCGTGGCCGCGTTTCGGCCACCCGTGAACCAGACGAAATAGGCGAAGGGAGTCAGCAGCACAATCAGGGCGGCGACAGGAGCGAGCAGGCCGAAGGTCACGAGACCCGCGATCTTGCCCAGAATCAGCGCGGCTGCCAGAAGGATTCCCGACAGGACGAAATCGACCAGATAGGCGAGAAGGCGCCGCAGGACGATGCCTTCGTATAATTCCGGATGGTCCAGCGGGTCGGGCGCCGTGCCCCTCCAGGCGTAGGGGCCCTGCGACTCCGTGGGCAGGCTGCGATCCGACAGGGCTGGTTTCCTCGCGTTTGGCCAGAGCGCCCTTGCGGCGCCGTCATTGCTATCAGGTTGGGGCGTGGGCGCTCGGGTTCAAGGCCGTATGGCGGACGGCGCTTGGTCGCTGCCGGCCGCGGGTGAGAAGGCGCGCTCCAGGGCGGCGCCGAGATTTTCCGATTCCTGGTCGGCCGTCGCGCTGTCCAGCGGCGCCGCGGTGCCGGCCTCGCGCAGAATGACGATGGAGATGCGGCGGTTCCGGGGGCTGTCCGGGTCCCCTACGATCAGGGGGTCGGTTTCGGCCAGGCCGACGACACGGGCGATGCGGCCGGTTGGAAAGCCTGATTCGAGCAGGGCTCGGCGGCTGGCATTGGCGCGGTCCGACGACAGTTCCCAATTCGTGTAGGCCTTGTCGGCGGCATAGGGCAGGGCATCGGTATGGCCCGACACGGAAAGCTTGTTGGGCAGGGTCTGAACGACCGAGGAGACCAGGCCCAGCAGGCTCCGCGTATGGTCGTACATCGCGCTGCTGCCGAGCGGGAACATCGACAGCTTCTCCTGATCGACGATCTGGATACGCAACCCTTCGGGCGTGTTGTCGATGATCAGGCTGTCGGCCAGCTGGCTGAGGGCGGGGACGCTTTCGATCGCCTCACGCAGTTCGCGTTCGGCGCGGGCGAAGCGTTCCTCCTCCCGCTCGGCGCGCAGCTTCTCGAACTCGCGCTCGTCGATCTCCTCATCCTCGATGCGCGCCGCTTCGGCTTCCGAGGGATCAGGCTCGCGGTAGCCTTCGCCCATCTCGTTGCTCTCGGCGGCGGAGGGCAGGGCGAGCAGGACGCCGCCCGTGGTCTCGTCGCTGGCCTTGGGCCCGTCCAGGGAAATGCTGGTGCCGCCGAGGATCTGGCCCGCGCCGCTGTTGGTCTTGGACAGCGAGGCCGGGCTGAAATAGTCGGCGATACCGGATTTCTGTGCCTCCGTCGTTGCGTTGAGCAGCCAGAGCAACAGGAAGAAGGCCATCATCGCCGTCACGAAATCGGCATAGGCGACCTTCCAGGCACCGCCGTGGTGGCCGTGGTCGCCACCCTTGCGGACCTTTTTGATGATCAGTTCGGTGCCATTTGCCATCGGCGATTCCCGGCCCCGGCGCGCGGCCTAAAGGGCCGGTGCCGGCACGACGGCACAGGCATCCTCGACCTCGTGGAAGGTTGGACGTTCCTCGGACAGAACGGTCTTGCGCGCCATCTCGACAGCCACGGCCGGGGCATAGCCCTGGAGGTAGGAGAGCAGGCCGGTCTTGATGCATTGGTAGTATTTGGCCTCGGAATCGTAGATCGATTTGAGGGCGGCGGCGAAGGGGCCGACGAAGCCATAGGCCAGCAGGACGCCCAGAAAGGTCCCGACGAGGGCGCCCGCGATCAGCCCGCCCAGAATCTCCGGCGGCTCGTTGATCGCGCCCATCGTCTTGATGATACCCAGCACGGCGGCAACGATGCCCAGGGCTGGCAGGGCGTCCGCCACGGTCTGGATCGCGCCGGCGACCTGATGCTGCTCCTGGTGATGGGTTTCGATCTCCTGGTCGAGGATTTCTTCCAGCTCATGCGAGTTGGAGGTTCCCAGGGTGATCAGGCGTAGATAGTCGCAGAGGAAATGCACGGCGTGGTGATCGCCGTGGAATTTCGGATATTGCTGGAACAGGGCGCTGTCCTCGGGGTGTTCGAGAATGCTGCTCCAGGACCATCGGCCCTTTGGACTTGAGCAGCTTGAACAGCGTGTATTGCAGGCCCAGCAGCTCCAGATAGGACTCCTTGTTTTGCTTGGAGCCCTTGAGGACGGTGCCGATCGAGCCGAAGCACTTTTTGACCACCCACATCGGGTTCGAGGTGATGAAGGCGCCCAGGGCGCCGCCACCGATGATGACCAGCTCGAAAGGCTGAATCAGGACCTCGATATGACCGCCCATGGCGACATAGCCGCCGATAACGCAGCCGATGACGATGACACCCCCAATAATCGCGAACATGCTTGACCCTGCGCCTGTTGCCGGTTTTTCCGCTTCCGGCAAGCGAGGATGCCCGGGTTCGGTTAACGAGCCGTTAGGGCGGGGCTAGGCGAGGGCATTTTCCAGATCGGCGATCAGGTCCTCGACATCCTCGATGCCGACCGAGAGACGGACCAGCCCGTCGGAGATGCCGGTCTTGGCGCGTACTTCCGCGGGGATCGAGGCATGGGTCATGATCGCGGGGTGTTCGATCAGGCTTTCGACCCCGCCCAGGCTTTCGGCGAGGGAGAAGATGCGACAGCGTTCGAGGAAGCGGCGCGACGGTTCCAGCCCGCCCTTGATATCGGCCGAGACCATGCCGCCGAAACCGTGCATCTGGCGTTTGGCCAGGTCGTGCTGGGGATGGCTTTCCAGGCCCGGATAGTAAACCCGCTCGATCTTGGGATGGGCTTCCAGCCAGCGCGCGATGCGCAGGGCGTTGCCGCAATGGCGCTCCATCCGCACGGCCAATGTCTTGAGGCCGCGATTGGCGAGATAGGCATCGAAGGGGCCGGCGATCGCGCCGGCGGCGTTCTGCAGGAAGCCGACCTGTTCGGCGAATTCCTCGTTCGCGCCGACCACGACCACGCCGCCGACCATGTCGGAATGGCCGTTGAGGAGTTTGGTGACCGATTGCACGGAATAGTCCGCCCCCCAGTCGAGCGGGCGCTGCAGCACGGGCGACATCACCGTGTTGTCGACCGCCAGCTCCGTTCCGGTATCGCGGGCCAGGCGGACCCGACCTTTCAGGTCGGAGATCC
>JAQCGR010000116.1 GCA_027619995.1 Pseudomonadota bacterium
GTTCGGCTGATGAGCCAGAGCGTCTTCCCCCGTCAGATTGCCGCCAGGGCACGCTGCATGCGCGCGACGAGGTCGGGGGGATACGAGGTTTTCGGCCCGGATTTGGGCGCCGGTACGATCCCGGTTGTCGGCACCCGGTCGCCGGTGATCCCTTCGATCTCCGCGGCGAGTTGCCCGAGCGTTGGCTCGGGTTCCTCGACCAGCCTGTCGTAATCGACATGAACGACTGGCAGGCGCCCACTCGCCTGCGCGACTTGATCGTCGAAAAAGCGTCGCAAGCCGACGATCTGGGCGACGATCTGTTCTTCGGGCGGAAGCGTCAAAATGCTCTCGATCTCCGGTGGATGCAGGCTAAGCCAGGCTGTCGGATCGCCGAAGAAGGCCCCGCGCGCGCGGTATAGTGATAGCGCCTGGGGCAAGACTGCACGGTGCATGATCACGAAGACGGATTTGGGAATCTCGCGCGCGAAATCAGCCATGAAATACGACGGGTAGTAGCCCTTGAACAGGAAGGGCTTCCCGGCGGCATCCTGCAGGCCGGCGAGGTGATGCCGGATCGCCCCCCAGGAAACGCTCCGTTCCGCCGGCGGCGAGAAGAGGTCCGCGACCGCGTCGAGCTTCAGGAGATGCATCCAGAAATAATGGAAATTGTGGATTCCCGGGGCGGCGGTCCGTCCGTAATGGGAGGAAAAATCGCCGGACTGTTCCTCGCGGGGCATGGTGCGTGACAGCCGGAAACCGGTGACCGGCGCCAGCCAGAAACGGGCTGCCAGATTGTCGATGAAACCGACATCGAGAAATTGGCTCAGGGCCTGGGCCATGAAAGTAGTGCCCGATCGGGGGCCGCCGGAGACGAAAATGGTGGGCCGCGTCGGTCGCGCATTGCCGGACGGTGCCTCCGCGAGGCGCTCGTTCAACTGCTGCAAAAATGCCTCGTTTTGGGTCGAAGGTTTGAATACACCGATGCGGCCGGTTTTGTTCGAGATCTTCACGGGTTGGAACTTCCTCCGATGAGACTGCGATAAAGGGCCGCGACATCCCCGGCCCGGGTCGTCGCATCGAACATGGCGCGCGCCTTCGTGCGATTGGCCTCGCGCATCGCCAATCGGAGCGCAGGATCGTCGCGCAGCCGGATCAGATGGGCCGCGCTTTGCTCGGCATCGAAGTCCGGATCGACGAAACCGTTCCTGCCGTCCTCGACATAACCCTGGAAGGCGCCGACGGTGACGACCGGCAGGCCGACCATCATGGCCTCGATGATGTCGCGGCCCCAGGGGCTGGGGCGCAGGCGCGTCAGCCGCAGCAGGGCGTCGCAGGACGCGAGCGCGCGAAGCGGTTCGGAGACATAGCCGTGGAACTTGATCCGGTCGTCCAGGCCGTGTTCGCGTACCCGTGTCAGGATATCGTCGAGATAGGTGTTTTGCATGCCGGGCATGAGCCGGGTATGGGCCAGGCCCCCGCAGACATGGAAGACGATATCGCGGCGATCCATTCGTTCCAGCGCCAGCGCGACATCGACGACCCGGTCGACGCCTCGGTTGTGGGAGATATTGCTCAGGATCAGGACCCGAAACCCGTCGGCAGGGGTCATGAGCGCGGGCAGGGGCGGAATGACGTCCGGCAGGTCGGGAGCGGGGTTGTAAATTCTTGTCATCTTCGCGATCGCCGTCGGCCGGTTCGCGAGCGCGACGAAATGCTCGGTGACCGGCTCGCTGATCGGCACGATCGCTGTCGCGTAGCGGGCGATCAGCCGGTTGACCAAGCGGGCGGACAGGGTCTCGGTGAGCTGGGTTCGGATGTGACAGACGCAGGGCAGACCGAACCAGCGCGCGATCAGAAGCCCGGTCAGGGCGATATTCTCGTGGTTGACATGGATCAGCCGAATGTCGTGCTCGGCAATCAGGCGGCGCAAGACGGGGATCAGCCCGGTCAACCGGCGCAAATGCCATAGGTAACGGAGGGCGGAAAACAGATTGTGCCGGTCGGCCGGGCGGAATTTCGGGATATGGCGGACAATCCGCGTGACGATATCCGCCCCGCGAAAGCCCTCGACTTGAGCGTTGGTCTCCAGGAGCACGACAACCGGCTGCCATCCGGTCGCGGCCAGCTTCTCGACGATGTAAAGCAGCGAGCGCGATGCGCCGCCCTTCCCGGTATCGGCATCGAGATAGAGAATGGCCGTCTCGCGTTCGGCTCCGGCGCCGTCCAAGGGTTCACCCCGGAGAGAAATCGCTTCGGGGAGGGCCTGGGTCATGCCAGGGCCTGGCGCAACAGCGCCTTGTAGAACGGTCGCTGCGGTGCCAGAGGCTGTCCCGCGTGGTAGAGCAGGGCCAGAGTGCCGCCATAGTCCCGGCACACCGCCTGGGCCCTGGCGGCCTCGGTGAGCGCTTCCTCGATCGTGAGGTCGCGATACTTGCCGCCGAAAAAACCGAAATCCATGACCGCCGTGGAATGCTGGACCAATTGCCGCGGCTGTCGCCGCCGCAGGCTGTAACCGTGAAACGGTCGGCAGGTGCCGGCGCGGAAGCTGCTGGTTTCCGGGTAGGAGAGCGTGCAGTCCATGGTCATGCCGGCATCCTCCCAGATATCCGGGGTCACCGTGCTGTCGTAACGCAACGTATGCTGGCGGCCTTCTAGCACGGGACAGCCGAGTGCGGCCTCCAGGCCCTCGCGCTGGCGTGTCCATTCCGCAGGGTCGGTGGCGGTCGCGTAGCCGGGATGGAAGCCGACGATATGTCCCCTGCGCCGGACCGCGTCGCCCAGCTTGCGAAGCAGGCGTGGCATGGTGTGGACATAGGGGCTGTCGTTGCTGAGCCAGGTCGGACCCATGAAATAGAAACGGCTCTGCTGACCGAAGTGTTCCGACAGGTCCATGATTTCGTTGAACGAGGACCAGGGCAGGCGCGAGAGGTAGCCGACCACGATCCGCTTCCAGGCCGCTTGCGGGTCGCGCCGCCGGACCAGGTCGCCCGCCGCGTAGCGCAGTGGCAGATGGGGCCGGTGATAGCCGCGCAGGCGGTCGACGTCATGGGTCAGAAGAACGCCGTATTGCGTGTGATTGGCCGGCTTCTCCTCGCCGCGAATCAGGGACGCGAGATCGCGGGCCGCGCGGTCGGCGAGCGGCGCAAGATGGCTGTCCTGGCGCGTCGCGAGGGCACCTTCGATCGAAAACCGGCCATAGCGGTCGGTATAGGCCGAATCGCGCTCCTCGATCCGGGAAATCTGATGAAAGATCAGGCCCAGGGCGTCATAGGCGAGGCGCGCCCCGGCAACCGCAACGCCCGCCGGCGGCAGCAGCCGGTTCGGACCCTGCCCGGCCTCTATTCCGGCCAGGGCATCATGGACCGGATAAATACCTTCCGTGTCGAGGGTGACGCCGCTCGGGAAGATAGCAGCCGGCACGGCCAGCGCGCCCGCCGGGGGCCGATCCCCATAGTGCAGAATGCGGTCCGCCTGCTTGACCCTTTGCACGGCATGGGCTCGGTCGAGAAAATCGCAGGCATAGGCGATTTCAGGCTCGAAGAGCTGAAGCTCGGGCGCGATGGACAGCCGATAATAGGCGGTCGTCGTCACGGTGCCGATGTCCGGCCCAGTCGATCCGATCTCGATTCCATCCCGTCAGGCTCCGGCTTCGAGGGCGGCGAGGACTTCCGCGCCGATACGCGCGCTCTCGCCCGCTTCGAGGTAAGGATGCATCGGCAGGCTCAGCACTTGATGGGCAAGCGCCTCGCTCGTGTCCAAGGGCACCGGCGTTTCGCAGGTCTCGGCATAGGCCGGTTGGAGATGGAGCGGGCGCGGATAATAGATCGCCGTCGGAATGCCGCGCTCGCGCAGGCGCGCGGCGACGGCATCCCGAATCGGCGTGCGGATCGTGTACTGGGCCCAGGCATGCCGGCCGTTCGCCGGGCGGGCGGGCCGGTCGACCGCCTGGCCCAAGGCCCGATCGTAGGCGCCCGCCACGCATTCGCGCGCATCCAGTTCCGCTTCCAGAACCGCCAGCTTGGCCATAAGAATCGCCGCCTGCAGCGTATCGAGCCGCCCGTTCACGCCGATCCGGACGATGTCGTATTTTCCGTTGCCCTTGCCATGCGCACGGATCGAGCGCCAGCGCGCGGCGCGCTCGGCGTCGTCGGTCAGAAGGGCGCCGCCATCGCCGTAGCAGCCGAGCGGCTTGGCTGGAAAGAAGCTCAGTGCCGTGGCCGGCGCGAGGCTGCCGACGCGGCCGTCGCCCGTCGCGCCGCCGAAGCTCTGCGCGCCATCGGCCAGCAGGAACAGCCCGTGGCGCTCGGCGATCGGCGCGATCGCGCGGTAATTCGCCGGAAGGCCGTAGAGATCGACCGCGATCGCAGCGCGCGGGCGCAGGTGGCCGGCATTCGCAACCGCTTCGACCGCGGCCTCCAGAGAGGCCGGTTCGAGATTGCATGTGGCTGGGTCGACATCGACGAAGACCGGGACCGCGCCGAGCAGACAGATAACCTCCGCGGTCGCCGGAAAGGTAAAGGTCGGAACGAAGACCGCGTCTCCCCGGCCGATTCCTTCGGCCATCAGGGCGATGAGCAGGGCATCCGTTCCGCTTCCGACCGCGACCGCGTGGCCGCCACCCGCAAAGGTGGCCAGCGCCGCCTCGAGCTCGGCGACTTCCGGCCCCATGATGTATTGGCCGTGTTCGAGCACCGCGGCGATGCGTGCGTCGATCGCGGGTTTCAGGCGCGCATATTGGGCCTTCAGATCGATGAAGGGCAGAGGAGCCGGTGACTCAGTCATCGCAGGAAATTCCATTCTCGGTTTTCACGTGGCGTTCGCCCGTGCGCGGGCAGATCAGGTCTTCTCCAAGGCGTTCGCCCGCCCGGCTGACCCAGCCGACAAGGCGCGCGGGCGTGCCGATTGCGAGGCCGTGATCCGGCACGTCGTGGGTCACGACCGCGCCAGCGCCGATCATGGCGTAGCGGCCGATCGTAACGCCGCAGACCACGGTGGCGTTGGCGCCGATCGTGGCGCCCCGCCGGACCAGGGTGGGTGAGAATTCGTCGCGTCGATTCACGAAGGCGCGGGGCCGCAAGACGTTGGTGAAGACACAGGACGGCCCGCAAAAGACATCGTCCTCCAGGGTCACGCCTTTGTAGAGGGCGACATTGTTCTGAATCTTGCAGCCATTGCCGACGATCACGTCGGGCCCGATCATCACGTTCTGGCCGATCACGCAATTCCGGCCGACGGCCGTGCCGGAGAGCAGATGCGCGAAATGCCAGACCCGGGTTCCGGCGCCGATCTCGACGCCGTCGTCGATGGCTGCCGTAGGGTGAAGAAAGGGCGCGTCGGTCATGGCGATGTTGCCTCTAGCGCGATCGGTTCGCCGCGGGACAGGGAGTCCTGGCAGGCGGACAGGACGCGCAGGACATTCAGCGCCTCACCGGCATTCGACAGGGGCTCGGTCCCGGTCGCGATGCATTCGAGAAAATGAGCGCATTCGACGGCCAGCGGTTCGTCCTTGTCATAGGGTATCGGCAGGGCCGCGGCCTTCTCAACCGATGGCAGGTTTCCCTGCCACCCCACCGCATGGGGGTAGAGCAGCAGCTTCTCCACCCCGGGCCGCACATCGTCGAACACGATCATCCCCTCCGACCCGATCACGACCGTCCGGTGTTCTTTGAATGGGTGCAGCCAGGAAACGAAGATATGGGCCTGGGTGCCGGCGCCGAAAGTGAGATGGGTCAAGCTGGTATCCGCCACCGGCGGCGCCAGATAGGTGCCGCCGTTGGCGCTGGCGCGGACGGGCATCTCGCCGATCAGATCCAGGATCATCGAGATATCGTGAGGGGCGAAAGACCACAGGGCGTTCTCCTCGCGGCGAATCTTCCCCAGGCTCAGACGATTAGAATAGACATAGCGCAGGTCCCCGATCTGCCCCGCGTGGACGACGTCGCGAAGCGCGCGATAGGCCGGGTGGTAGAGCAGAAGATGCCCGACCATCAATACACGCTTCGCCTCTTTCGCCTGGGCGGCCAGCCGCGCGCCCTCGTCAGGATCGAGGCAAAGCGGTTTTTCGACGAGCACGTGCTTGCCCGCCGCGATTGCCCGGCACACTAACGCGCCATGACTGGCGGCGGGCGTGGCGATGCTGATCGCGTCGATCGAAGAATCGGCAAGGAGGTCCTCGAATCGGGCATAGCCATGCACGCCCGGGAGGTTCGCCGATATGGCCTCGCGCCGCGCCTCGTCAGGCTCGCAAACCGCTTCCAGGGCGCCAAGAGCAGCGAAATTGCGCGCCAGATTCGGCCCCCAGTGGCCAAGCCCGGCGACACCGATCCGTGCCGTCACGAGTCCCTCCATGCAATGCGGCAGCGGCCGGTTCGGTGCACGCCGACATTTGCCGCGAGGTCGAGCGCGGCGAGCCGCGCCTCGAGCCAACGATCCAGGCGATCGGGCGGCAGGCTTGGCGGAGCGGTCCACCACATCGGGTGGATCAGCAACTGCAGAGCCTGTCCGGACGCTACCGCCGGGTGGTCCAGCGGATGGCCGTGGCGCCAGGCGCCGCGCGAGTCGGAGCAATAGCCGATCGCCTCGAAGAAACGCGGCTCGTAGGCATGCATACGTCCGGCGATGCGACCTTCCCTGCCCTGCAGGGCAGGCGCGGGCCGATGAAAGCTGATCATGCCGACGGGACGGCCGAGCATCGCCTCGAGGGCGCTGCATTCATCGGCGGCGGCGCGATCGAGGACAGCGGGCTCGTCGCCGTAGAGAGCGGCATCGAAGTGCAGGCCGATCGAATGATTCATTTCCGCCAAGCGCAGGAGAGCGCCGAAGGACGGCTCGGCGAAGGTATTGTAGAGCGCGCTGCGCAGCTGCACGAAGTAGCTTGCGCAGATGCCGCGTTCCGCCTCCAACTCGGCCATGGGCAGAGCGGCTTCGACGGAGAGGTCGAGATCGTGGCGCAGGATCAGGTGGCGCGCGCTTTGGACGGCCGCTTCGAAATCGACGGTTGCGTAGCCGCGCTCGTCGAAGCGGTCGAGCAGGGCGGCATAGCCGGCGAGCGTGAAATCCATCCTCCGCGACCCTCAGTTCCGCTCGCGCGGCAGGGCCATGACATTGCCCCGCTTGCCCACGAACACCTCGTAGTCATGGACCTTGAGCTGGTCCTTGGTGATCTTCCAGATCTTTCGACCCTCCCTGGTGTACCAGCCGGCCAGCCGGATGCGCGGACGCAGGCGCGCGAGGGTATCGCTTCCGCCCTCCAAGGTTTCCACTTCGGCGCCGTTGAGGGTCAGGCTCAGGAAATCCAGTTTTTCGATGCCGTGCTCCTGCACCAGGCTATCGAGGGTGATGGTCGCCACGCTCTGCATCCACTTTCCCTTGTGGACTTCGGTGATCAGCGTATTCCGTTGAGCAAGGTCGGATTCGAGCTGCAATTCGGTCAGCTCGTTCCACATGGCGCGATGAATCGGCGTGACATTGTCCGCGCGATTCGTTTGCAGATTCTTGCACAGCAGACCGAAGCAGTCGGCACTCGCCTCGACGGAATAGATTCGGCCGGCCGGGACTTCGGGTGCTGTTTTCAGATCGCCCAGGCCGATGAAGCTTCCGCAATTGAGGATGACATCGTCCGGCTTCGGGCGAAAGGCTTCGATCAGTCGGGCTCGGACCCCGGGATCTGGCAAATCCGCGATGGCATCCTTGTGCTGACCGTGAAAGCCGAACATCTGTTCGACCGCGAAGCCTTCGGGCTTCAGGTCCGGCCGCATATGCGGATATACGTAGCGTGTCAGCAGATCCTTCATCAGGCGGAAATGGCTGGCGGGCAATGCCTCGGGCATGTCCCGGCGCAACAGGCCGAACATCTCGAGGTTAATCGGCTCGGTCGTGAAGCCGTGAATGCGGGGCCCGTCATGGATTTCGAGCCAAGGGCCGGTCTCGTCTTCGCCGAAGGTCACGCGCGGCACCCAGTGCGCGAGCTCGCTGAGCATGCAGGCATAGCGGTTGCGCCAACGGGCGCGATAGCCCGGCAAGAGGGCTTTCAATCCGATGGGTAAATTTATCACGTCAGGTTTTCCGGTTCGTTGTGCTTGGGGCTTGGGTCGGCCGAGGTTCGGCCGGATGGGCGCGGGGGTCGTATCCGTCGAAATAGTCGATGCGGTCCAGAATCGGCGGCGGAAGCCGGTCGCGAAACCGTTCGAATGTCGCCACGTCACTTTCGGCGACAAGGGTCGGCCCGTGGCCCTGGGCGGCATTCGTGTTGCGCGGCGGCTCCGTCGCAATCGGGCCGTGGCTGAGTCCCAATGCCGTGAAATGCCGTGCCATCGCACCCGCATCTTCCAGTTCCTTGGTCCGGATCGTGACCGCGGCGGCGGGCGCGAACTCATCCACGAGGCGTGTGAAGCGGAGATGCATCTCGCACCAAGCCCAGAGGTAGAGCTCGCCAGGCTCCAGGTGTGCGGGGTCGAGGACCAGTTCGTTAAGCGGGCAGTCCGGCCTGTTGTTGTCCAGGTAAAAATTCTTGCTGCGGTTCAGGAAGCTGCGCATGTTCAAGATCGGATCGCGGACGAGCAGGACTAGGTTGAAATCCCCGATTCGGGCGGCTAAGGCGCAGTGCATGCCGCGCGCGAAATACTTGCTGACGTCGAACACGACTTCGGCATTATGCCGCGCCGCGAGCCGCGCGAGCCAGGCTTGGCGGCGGGCGGCATGGGTATCGAGCGCCTCCCGGTCGTTTTCAGCGAAGGCGCGCAGCACGTCACCCCGGCCGAGCAGCTCGTGGGTTTCGACGAATTTGCGCCGCAGGCGCCGTTCCAGATCACCCAGGGCCCGCGGCAGCACGGGTTTTACCTGGGGCTCTTCGTGCAAGGCGAGAGCACCAGGGACATGGGCCGCGACCAGATGGGTCAGTGAGGCCTGTCCACTGCGGCCGGCCGTTACGGTGAAAATGTAGCGCGGCGCCCCGGTCATGATCGGGGCCCGGGGCTTGCCGGCTGCTCGGTGAGGATAAGGTTTGCCATTTCCATCGGCTGTCAGGCCGCGCCCGAAATGCCGAATTGCCTGACCCAGGAATCGTGGGTCATCAACTGGCGCAGCAGCTTGGTATGCTTGGCGGTCCCGGCGAGATGCTCGTCGATGCAGGAGGCCAAGGCATCGGTCGAGAGCAGGCCGAGCGATACCTGGTCGAGGCGGTCTCGGATGGCAAGCAAATGGGCGCGGAAGGCCGGCGCGTGGCGATACAGCGCCGCGGCGCTCGACCACGAGCCTTCCGTGTCCCAGGCGGCGGGCTTCCGCGGCGGCGCCATGATCCGCGCCCGGCGCAAGACAGCCCGGCCGA
>JAQCGR010000117.1 GCA_027619995.1 Pseudomonadota bacterium
GGCGGCGGATCGAGCCGGAGAAAGGGGTTCGAGGTGAACAGGATGAAGGCCAGGAAGCCGGTCCCGATCATGCCCTGGACCGCCAGCACCCGGGCGCGCAGGGTCTCGGGCAGGTTGCCGCCCAGGCCCGCGACGGCCGCCCCGAACAGCGCCAGGATCATGACCCAGAGGACCATCGAGCCTTCGTGGTTGGCCCAGACACCGGAAATCTTATAGAGCAGCGGCTTGGCCGAATGGCTGTTCGTGGCCACGTTGGCCAGGCTGAAATCGGAGGTGACATAGGCCTGCATCAGGGCCAGGAAGGCCGTGCCGATCAGCAGCAGTTGGAGCAATGCGGCGGGGACCGCGACGGCGGTCAGGCGGTGATCGCCGCGGGCCGCGCCCCAGAGCGGCACCGTGCTCTGCACGATGGCCAGGATGAAGGCCAGGACCAGGGCGTAATGGCCGATCTCGGCGATCATTCGGTGCTTCCCGTCGTGGCCGGGGTTTCGGCGCCTTCCTGCCAGCGGCCGGATTTCTTCAGGGCCTCGGCGACTTCGGCGGGCATGTAGTTTTCGTCATGCTTGGCCAGGACGCTATCGGCCGCGAAGCGCCCGTCCGCGCCCATGGCGCCCTCGACCACCACGCCCTGCCCCTCGCGGAACAGGTCCGGCAGGATGCCCGTATAGGTTACCGGCACCGCCGTTTCGAGATCGGTGACCTCGAAGGTGATCTGGGCATCGTCGCCGCGTTGGATCGAGCCCTCCTCGACCAACCCGCCGAGGCGCAGGCGCTGGCCCGGCTTCGGCGTCTGGGCCGCCAGATCGGTGGGCGAGATGAAGAAGACGACGCCGTCCTCCAGCGCCGTCAGGGCCAGCACCGTGGCCGCAGATAACAGCCCCAGGGCAACCAGAATTATTGTCATGCGTCGGCGTTTAGGCGCCATGGCCGGCCTCGCGAGGTTCCGTCGCCGCCGAGGCGGCGGCGCGTTCGGCGCGCAGGGTGGCGGCCTCGGCCTCGTTGCGCCGCGCGCTGACCAGCGATTGCACCAGCAGGCCGATCAGGACCAGGGCCGCGATGGCGAAGGCCGGCCAGACATAGGCGCCGTAGCCGCCCATATCGGGAAGGACGGCGAGCAAAGAGTCGAGGCTTGCGTCACTCATCGCCCGCTCACCCGGCAGCCCGGCTGTAACGCAGGGCGCGGATGCGTCGGGCAGCGATCTCGGCGCGCATGCGCAGGATCACCACGCACAGGAAATAGCCGGTGAAGGCGACGCCCATCAGCAGCAGGGGCCAGAGCATCGAGGGGTCGATGGTCGGGCCGTCCAGGCGCAGCACGCTCGACGGCTGATGCAGGGTGTTCCACCAATCGACCGAGAATTTGATGATCGGCACATTGACGAAGCCGACCAGGGCGAGGATCGCGGCCGCCCGCGCGCCACGGGTCGGCTCGTCGAAGGCATTGGTTAGCGCGATATGGCCGAGATAGAGGAAGAAGAGGACGAGCACGCTGGTCAGCCGCGAGTCCCAGACCCACCAGGCGCCCCACATGGGCTTGCCCCAGAGCGAGCCGGTGGCCAGGGCGATCAGCGTGAAGCCGGCGCCGATGGGCGCGGCCGCCTTGGCGAAGAGATCGGCCAGGGGGTGTTTCCAGACCAGGGCGGCGAAACTGGCCGCCGCCATCGAGGTATAGACGAACAGGGCCATCCAGGCCGCCGGCACATGGACGTACATGATGCGTACGCTTTCGCCCTGCTGATAATCGGCGGGCGAGGCGAAGAGGCCCAGATAGAGGCCGGCGCCGAGACAGATGATCGTCAGCACCGCTGCCCAGGGCTGGACGGCGCGGGCGAGGCGCAGGAAACGGGCGGGATTGGCGTATCGATGCATCGTCGCGGCCGGTCGGTTTCGGTCCTTCAGTCCCATACCTAGCACCTGCCGCCCGCAGAGCCAGTCACGTTTCGGTCAATGATCCCGGCATGGTCGGGCCGGGCGCGAAAACTGGCCCAAAGATGGGTCCGCAGAGGGGCCCTGACCAGGGTCTGGATCAAGGCGCTATTCCGCGGCATGACGCAGGGCGCCGGCGCAGGCCCAGGGGGCCAGGGCGAGGGCGGCGAGCAGGATCGCCGCCTCGATCAGCAGATGCGGTCGGACCGGCAGGTCGTGGATCGCGGCATCGGTCGCGGCCACGCCGAAGATCAGCACCGGAATATAGAGCGGCAGGACGAGGAGCGAGACGAGGACCCCGCCGCGCCGCGCGCCGAGCACCAGGGCCGCGCCGATCGCGCCCAGCAGGGTCAGGGTCGGGGTGCCCAAGGCCAGGGCGCCGACCAGGGGGATGAGGCTGGCGGTATCCATGTTCAGCATGAGGCCGAGCAGGGGGGCGACGATCACGACGGGCAGGCCGGCGGTCAGCCAATGGGCCAGGCATTTGGCGAGCACGACGCTTTCCAGCGGATGGGGCGACAGGACGATCTGTTCCAGGCTGCCGTCCTCGTGATCGATCAGGAACAGCCGGTCCATGGAGAGCAGCGCCGCGAGCAGAGCCATGACCCAGATCACCCCGGGCGCGACGGCGCGCAGCAGGTCGGGGGCGGGTCCGACCCCGAAGGGCAGGATCAGCACGGCCAGGACGAAGAACAGCAGGGCGACCAGGATGTCGGAACTCTGGCGCTGGGCCAGGCGCAACTCGCGCCGCAGGGTGGCGAAGAACGGCCTCACGCCTCGGGCCTTGCGTCCGCTGAGCCGACCGCCGTGCCGTCCCCGGGACTGTTCCCGGGATTGTCTGGGGCCCATTCGAGGCCGTCCTCGTCGAGCGGGTCGGCATGAGGATCGGGCGCGAAATCGCCCAGGATGAGGCTCTCGGCCGCCGGCAGGTCGAGGGCGGTATGGGTCGCGACGACGACGATGCCGCCGCCGGCCCGGTGTTCGGCGAAGCCGTGTTCGAGGATATCGAGCGAGGCGTTATCGAGCCCGACGCTCGGTTCGTCGAGCAGCCAAAGCGGCTTGGCAGCGGAGAACAGGCGGGCGATGGCCAGGCGGCGGCGCTGGCCGGCGGACAGAAAGCGTGCTGGTGCGTCGGCCAGCGGCGTGAGGCCGACGCGCGCGATCGCGGCGCGCGCCTCGCTTTCGCCGGCGCCGTGCAGTCGGGCCCAGAAGGTCAGATTCTCGATCACTGTCAGGGCGGATTTCACCGCGTCGGCATGGCCGAGATAGTGCAGGCGGTCGGAATGGGCGGCGCGGTCGGCGCGCAGATCGGCATCCCGCCACAACAGCGCGCCCTCGGCCGGGGCGGTCAGGGCGGCCATCAGGCGCAGCAGACTGGACTTCCCGCTGCCATTGGGACCGAGCAGCAGAAGCGCCTCGCCTTCGGCGAGTGCGAAGTCGAGACCACGGAAGACCAGACGCTCGCCACGGATACAGGTCAGGTTGCGGCCGGCGAAGATCGCCACGCGGAACCTCGTCGAGCGAACGGGATAGACGGCGACAGCTATACCATCCTGACGGATTCTGGGGAAAGAAAAGGGCCGGCGGTGTTTGGGGGCGACCGCCGACCCTGAGTCGGTCCGAACCGCGGACCATTCCGGAGGAAGGGGGGTTCCTCCGGAGAGAGGGGTTAGTGATGTGAAAATGGCCCCGCAATGTGACGGCAGAAGGGACGGATTGGGGCAATATTGTGTTTTTTTCGCCTCCCCAGAATGAAAAATAGTAATTATAATTCATTAAGTTATTAGAATTCGACCGTAATGGCGTATGCGCGCGATGGCCCTGCCGTTGCTGGGGCCTTCATGGGGGAGGTTGGCCGGGACGAGAATGAGGGTCGTGCCGGATACTACCGGGCTTGCTCCGAATATTTTCTCATTCGGACAGGCTCGCGACGAAAGCCGTCATGAGGCCGAGCACGGCATCAGGATGGTCGCGATGGGGCGTGTGGCCGCAGGCCGGCAGCATGGTGAGTTCGACCGGGCCGCGCGCGGCCCTGGCAATGCGCTCGACCTGTTCGGCCGTGCCGTATTCGTCATCCTCGCCCTGGATGGCGAGGATCGGACAGGCGATGCGGGGCAGGTGGTCCTCGATATTCCAATCGCGGAATTCGGGCGACAGCCAAGCGTCGTTCCAGCCGCGAAAGGCATGGTCGACATTCGGCCCATGCCAGCGTGCGAGCTTGGCGCGCAGATCAGTCGTCTCATAGGCCCGTTTCGCGGCCGCGATACTGTCGAGCGCGACCTGCTCGACGAAGACATGGGGCGCCTCGACGATCAGGCCGCGAATCCGCCCGGCCTCGGCGGCGGGAGTGCCCGCATGGATTAGGGCGATGGAGCCGCCGTCGCTATGGCCGATCAGGATCGCGCTTTCGATTGCCAGTGCGTCCAGCAGGGCGGGCAGCACCACTTCCGCCTCGACATGCATGAAATCGGGATCGCGCGGGCCCGTCAGGGGATCGGATGCGCCGTAGCCGCGGCGGCTATAGGCCATTGCGGGCAGGCCGGTCGCGGCGCCGAGGCGGGCGGGGAAATCCCGCCACTGGGCGGCGCAACCCAATCCTTCATGGAGGAAGACGAGGACGGGCGTCGACGGGGATTCGGACCAGCCGGGGCTCGGCGCGGGATCGGCCCAGAGAACTTCCAGCCTTTGGCCAGCCACCTCGACTTCAGCCGGCTTGGCCGGGGTCACGCGTCGTCACGCAGCTTGAAGCGCTGGATCTTGCCGGTCGCGGTCTTGGGCAGGGCTTCGGCGAATTCGACCCAGCGCGGATACTTGTAGGGCGCGAGGGTGGCTTTGACATGCTCCTTCAAGGCTTCGGCCAGGGCGTCGTCGCCCACCGTGCCGGCCTGAGGAACCACCACCGCCTTGGGCTTGACCAAGCCGTTCTCATCCTTCCGTCCGACAACGGCGACCTCGAGCACGGCCGGATGACCGATCAGTGCGCCTTCGACCTCGAAGGGCGAGACGTAGATGCCGCCGACTTTCAACATGTCGTCGGAGCGCCCGGCATAGACGTAGTAGCCCTCCTCGTCCCGGCTGTATTTGTCGCCCGTGCGGGTCCAGCGCCCCTCGAAGGTGGCGGCGCTCTTCTCGCGGTTGTTCCAATATTGGATGGCGCCGGACGGGCCGCTGACCAGAAGGTCGCCGACCTCGCCCTGGGCGACCTCGGCCCCGGCGTCGTCGACGATGCGGGCCTCGTAGCCGGGCACGGGCTTGCCCGTGGTGCCGTATTTCACGTCGCCGGGCGAGACGGAGACGAAGATGTGCAGCATCTCGGTCGAGCCGATGCCGTCCAGGATGTCGACGCCGACCCGGGTGCTCCATCGCCGGCCCAGTTCCGCCGGCAGGGCCTCGCCCGCCGAGACGCAGCGGCGCAACCCGATCGCCTCCCCCGCCGGCAGGTCGTCGCGCGCCAGCAGGGCGGCATAGAGGGTGGGGACGCCATAGAAAATGCTCGGCCTTTCGGCGTGCAGCCGGGAGAGGATCGAATCGGGGGTCGGCCTTTCGGCCATCAGCACGGCCGTTGCGCCGACATGCAGAGGAAAGGTCAGGGCATTGCCCAAGCCATAAGCGAAGAACAGCTTGGCGGCGGAAAAGACGGTATCCGTCTCTTCGATGCCCAGCACGCCGACGGCATAGAGTTCGGCCGTCTGCACGATATGGGATTGAAGATGCACGGCGGCCTTGGGTTGGCCGGTCGAGCCCGAGGTATAGAGCCAGAAGGCGACGTCGTCGCAGGTGGTCGGCGCGGGATTGAGAACATCGGAGGCCGCCGCCAGCAATCCGTCGAGGCCTTCGGTTTCGGGGATCTCGCCTCCGGCGACCACGACATGCTCGAGAAAAGGCTGATCGGCGAGGGCGGGCGCGATCTTGTCCCAGAGCGCGGCGGAGACGACGGCGATGCGCGCCCGGCTATCACGCAGCATGTAGGCGTAGTCCGCCGTGGTCAGAAGAGTGTTGACCGGCACCGCCACCCCGCCGGCCTTGATCGCGCCCAGGAAGACAGCGGCGAAATCCACCGAATCCAGCATGATCATGAGGACGCGCTGTTCCATCCCCATGCCCAGGGCGCGCAGCGCGTTGCCCGCCCGGTTCGTGCGCACGGCCAGTTCGCCGTAGGTGTGGGTGCCGTTATCGTCGCGGATGGCGGTCTTGTCTGCCCGGCCGGCGGCGAGGTTGCGCTGGATCAGGTCATGGGCGGCGTTGAAGTCGCGGGGTATTCGGATGGCGGCGGGGCGCGCCGTACGGTCGATCTCGCAGAAGCCGGCCATCGCGTTCCCCTCTGCCCGGCCGCCGCGCCGTCAGTCGGCGGCGTCGGCCTTCTCTTCGTCCAGCCGTCCGGCCCAGGCCTTGGCCCAGGCGACGCCTATCTCCTCCGCCACTTCGTCGGAACTGGCGTCGTGGACGCAGGACTCGCCGATCCGCTGGGCGCCCAGTTCCGTCAGCAGCTCATCGAAGCGTTTGCCGCCGAAGGAGAAGGTATCGTGATAGGTCGAATCGCCCAGGGCGATCACGCCGTAACGGACATAGCCAAGATCCGGCCGGCTCTTCTTCAGGGCCTCGTAGAAGCCCATGGCGTTGTCGGGCACGTCACCCTGGCCGTAGGTCGAGCTGCAGATCAGGAAGGTCCCGGTCCGCGCGAACACGCTTTCCTCGAGGTCGTCCATCAGGATGAGCTCGACGGTCCAACCCTCCTCGCCGAGGGCCTCCTGTATGTCTTCGGCGACGATTTCCGCGGTTCCGGTCATCGTTCCGACGAGAATATTGATCGTGCCTGCCACGAGCAGCTCCGGGGGCCTTGAAATGGACGGCTTGCCTTAAGGCGCGGCGATGATGATAGGCAAGCGATTTTGCCGCAACAAGCACTATATTGCATAAATCTTATCAACTTCGTAGAGTATCCTGCAGTTCCATTCCGGTAAGTACCAGAGGACCATGGCCGCATATCCTCTTTCCGCGCCCCCGAGGGCCGAAGCTGTGCCGGATGTCGCCGCGGCGACGGGTTCCACGGATGAGGACTTCCTGGCCCGGCTTGGCGCGCGGGTTCGGGCCATGCGCGCGCGCCGCGGTATGAGCCGCCGGTTGCTGGCCCGCGATTCCGGCGTGTCGGAGCGCTACCTCGCCCAACTCGAATCCGGGAACGGCAATATTTCCGTTGCTCGCCTGCGCGCGGTGGCGGCCGCCTTGGATATCGCCCTGGACCGGCTCGTCGATGACGGGGTCGATCGGCCACCCGAACTGGACCGCCTGATCGATCGTCTGAAAAGTCTGGACGGGGCCGCGCTGGCCCAGGCTGTGGCACTGCTGGACCGCCATTGCGGCGCCGCGCCCGCCGCCGGCCGGGCCGGGCGTATCGCCCTGATCGGCTTGCGCGGCGCGGGCAAGAGCACCCTGGGCCGGGCTCTCGGTGCCGTCTTCGGCGTCCCTTTCATCGAATTGGCGGCCGAGATCGAGGTCGAATCGGGGATGAGCCTGCCGGAGATTTTCGATCTATCGGGCCAGGGCGCCTATCGCCGCTACGAAAGGCGCGCCCTCGACAGGGTTCTCGCCGAGCGTCCGGCGGCGGTGCTCGCCACAGGCGGCAGCATCGTGTCGGAACCGGCGACCTTTGATCGGCTGCGGGGCGGCTGCTTCACGATCTGGGTGCGTTGCACGCCGGAGGCGCATATGGCCCGGGTCATGGCCCAAGGCGATATGCGGCCCATGGCCGGCAATCCGGAAGCGATGGAAGATCTGAAGCGCATCCTGGTCGAACGCGAATCGCTATACGGCCGGGCCGATCTGACAGTCGACACGGCGGACCGCACTGTCGAAGAGACCTTGGCTGAGATCCTCCGGGTGGTTCGGCCGCTTCGGAAGGTCGCCGAGGCGGCGCGATGATATATATTTCGAATCTTATAGAAATAAATCAGGACAGGCGCCGAATCCGATGATCGATTTTCGCACCCATCCCGACCGCTATCGCCATTGGCGGCTGTCCGTCGATGGGCCTGTCGCCAAACTGGAACTGGCGGTGGACGAGGCGGGCGGTCTGCGGCCCGGCTACAGCCTCAAGCTCAATTCCTATGACCTGGGCGTCGATATCGAACTCTACGACGCGGTCCAGCGCCTGCGTTTCGAGCATCCCGGGGTCGGCGCGGTGGTCGTCACCTCCGGCCTCGACCGGGTGTTCTGCGCCGGGGCCAATATCGGCATGCTGGCGGGGGCGAGCCATGGCGAGAAGGTTAATTTCTGCAAGTTCACCAACGAAACCCGGCTCGGACTGGAGGATGCCAGCGCCCATTCCGGCCTCAAATGGGTCTGCGCGATCAACGGCACGGCGGCCGGCGGCGGCTACGAACTGGCCCTGGCGGCTGATTGGATCGTCATGGCCGATGACGGCAGCACCGCCGTTTCCCTGCCCGAACTGCCGCTGCTGGCGGTCCTGCCCGGAACTGGCGGCCTGACCCGGCTGGTCGACAAGCGCGGGGTCCGCCGCGACCGGGCCGATGTCTTCTGCACCACCGAGGAGGGGGTGCGGGGCCGTCGGGCGGTGGATTGGCGCCTGGTCGATGCCGTCGTGCCGCGTTCGAGCCTCCTGGATACGGCCTTCGAGAAGGCGCGCGGCTTTGCCGAAGCTCGTGGGAACGAAAAAGATTCGATTGGGATCGAATTGAAACCGTTGGAGCGGTCGATCGAGGAGAATTCCATCGATTACGGACCCGTCCATATCGCTCTGGACCGGGCTGGTGGGGTTGCCACCATCACCGTTAGGGCACCCGAGGGCGATCTGCCGAAAGATGCGGCGGGCATCCATGCCCAGGGCTGCGATTTCTGGCCCCTTTCCCTGGCGCGGGCGCTGGACGATGCGATCCTGCATCTGAGGAGCAACGAACCGGGGCTCGGCGTCTGGATTCTGGCGAGCGAAGGCTCTCCTGATGAAGTTGTCGCAGCCGATGCCCTGTTGATCGATCATGCCGAGGATTGGCTGGTGCGCGAGACGCGCCTCTATCTCAAGCGGGTGCTCAAGCGCCTGGATGTCAGCTCGCGCAGCATGATTGCCCGGATCGAGCCGGGGAGCTGCTTCGCCGGCACCCTGTTCGAACTCGTCCTGGCGGCCGACCGCAGCTACATGCTCGACGGCAGATTCGAGGGCGACAATCGGCCGCCGGCGAGCTTGCGCCTGACACCAATGAATGGCGGCGCGTTGCCCATGGGCAACGGCCTCTCGCGCCTTGCCGCGCGGTTCCTGGACGATCCCGAAAG
>JAQCGR010000118.1 GCA_027619995.1 Pseudomonadota bacterium
GATCATCGGCATGATTCCGTTCGGAATCTACATGGACGACCTGCCGGACGGGAACAGCCTCAAAAAAACGATCTATCCGCTCCATTCGGGCCTGGGCCTCGTCTTCCTGGCCCTGGTGGTCTGGCGCAGCGCCCTGCGGCTCCGTCGCGGCTTCCCCGAGCCGGCGGGACGCTATCCCGTCTGGCAAAGGCACATGGCGCGGACAGTCCATTGGCTGCTGCTACTCGGCGCCCTGGCCATGCCGATCGCGGGAATCGCCCATGCCCTGGGAGAAGGGCGCGAGATCACGGCCTTCGGCCTGTTCTCCTTCGGCCGGATCGCGCCCGACGAGGCTCTGGCGGAATGGGCCGGCGCGGTCCACGAGAATGCCGCCTTCGCGCTGATCGCGCTGATCGTGCTTCACCTAGCCGGCGCGTTCAAGCACCACTGGATCGACCGGGACGAGACGCTGACGCGAATGCTGCGACGCTAGGCCCCTTGTCGGAAGGGTCGGGCCGGGCGATGCTTCGCGCAACGTCAACGAAGCCTAAAGCGGAACTCACATGCTGAAGGAATTCAAGGAATTCGCCCTCCGAGGCAATGTCACGGACATGGCCGTCGGCATCATCATCGGCGCGGCCTTCACCAGGCTCGTCGGCGCCCTGGTCTCCGGCATCATCATGCCACCCATCGGCGTTCTGGTCGGGGGGGTCGATTTCTCGGACTATTTCATCAACCTGTCGGCCGGCACCTACGCGACCCTGGCGGAGGCGGAAGAAGCCGGCGCCGCGGTGATCAAATACGGCCAGTTCTTCACCCTGGTGGTCGATTTCACCATCGTCGCCTTCGTCGTCTTCATGCTGATCCGCGCCATGAACAATCTGCGCCGGAAGGACGAAGATCCGAATCAGGCCTCGCCCTCGCCGACGACCAAGAATTGCCCCTTCTGTATCTCGAGCATCCCCATCGCGGCCACGCGCTGCCCAAGCTGCACATCGGAACTGGAGGCCCCGGCTGGCTGATCCCAACCGGGACATCACCGTGACGCGCGCCGAGATATTCGCCCCCGACTTCACCACCGATCCCTATTGGTGGCGCGAGGCCGGGCCGCGCAACATGCCGGAGCGCCCGCTTCCCAGCCGTGCCGATATCGCCATCGTGGGCGCGGGCGGGACCGGCCTTGCGGTCGCCCTGCCCCTGGCCCGCGCCGGCCGGTCGGTCGTCCTGCTGGAAGCCACGCGGCCCGGCCAAGGCGCGAGCACCCGCAGCGGCGGCAATGTCAGCCGCACCCTGAAAGCGAGTTTCCCGGAACTGGTCCACCGCTATGGCGAGGAACGGGCGGTCGACTACTACCGCGAAGCCGGGCTGGCGATCGAGCATCTGTCCCGGGTCATTGAGGAAGAGGGCATCGAATGCGGCTATCGCCGGCAGGGGCGCTACTACGCCGCCCATAATGGCCACGCATACGAGACCCTGGGGCGTTCGGCCGAGACCCTGCGCCGACGCGTCGGCTATGAGGTCGAGATGATCCCCCGCGCCGGTCAGCGCGCGCATATCGGCAGCGACAGCTATCACGGCCTGCAACTGGTCAAGGGCCCGGCGATCCTGCATGGCGCGACCTTCTATGCCGGGATGCTGGACCGGACCCTGGCGGCGGGCGCCGAGATACATGCTCGCACGCGGGTCACGGGCATCCGGCGTGAGACCGACGGCTTCGAGGTGACAACCAGCCGGGGGACCATCCGGGCCGACGATGTCGTGGTTGCGACCAACGCCGAAACCGGGGCCGACAACCCCCTGTTCGGCTGGCTGCGCCGCCGGGTTCTGCCGATCCGCGCCTTCGTCTGCGCGACCGAGGAGGTCGAGGCCGAGCGCATGGCGCGTATCCTTCCCGGCGGCCGCACGGTGATCACGACCCATAAGGTGTTGTTCCATATCCAACCGTCGCCCGACCGCAAGCATCTGCTCTTCGGCGGGTGGGCCGGGCGCAACGGTGTCGGTCTGACCGCCATGGCCGCCGATCTGCATCGCTATTTCACGGAGCACTTTCCCGATTTCGGCGGGCTGCGCATCGCCCATGCCTGGGAAGGCCATTTCGCCTATACCTTCGATGCCCTGCCCCATGCCGGAATGCGCGACGGCGTGCATTACATCCTGGGCGATTGCGGGACGGGCATCCCGCTCTTCTCCTGGCTGGGCCATAAGACCGCCCTGCGCATCCTGGGCCGGACCGAGGAGGCAAAATCGGCCTTCGACGGCCTGAATTTTCCCACCCTGCCCGGATATTCGGGCAATCCCTGGTTCGTCCCGGCGGCCGTTCGCTGGTATGCTGCGCGGGACGCCCTGCCCTTCTAGCAGGGCACTTTTCTGACAGGAATCCGAGAGAGGGAGAACCGCCATGCACGCGCGCGTCATGCACGTCACCATGAAGCCCGAACGCCTCGCCGAAGCCGAGGCCCTGTGGCCCGTCGGAACCGCGACCTTCAAGGACAAGGGCCTGCATGCGGGCTACATGATCATCCTCGACCGCGCGGCCGGAAAGGTTCTTTCGGTCACCATCTGGGAAGACGAGAAGGCGATCCGCGCCAACGAGAGCGACGACGATCTGAAGGAAGTCATGAAGCCCTTCAAGGAGTTCTTCGCCGCCGATCCCTGGTCCGAATATGGTGAAGTCGGCGCGCATGTCGTCTAGGCCGCCCGCTACCGCGCCCGAACACACGCCGAGCTCGCTGCCTCCGATCGAAGCGCCGTTCCAATGGGTCGAGGATGTCGCCCGTCCGGAATGGATGGACGGCAACGGCCATATGAGCGCCCTGAACTACGCCAATGCTTTCGCCAAGGCGATGGGCGCCCTCCTCCAGCGCATCCAGCTCGGCGAAAAGCAGGGCATCGAGTCGCGGCGCGGGGTCTTCCTGCTCGACTGGCACATCGCTTATGTCCGCGAGGTTCTGGAAGGGGCGCGGCTGACCTTCCCGACCCGGATCGTCGATATGACGGATAAGGCGATCCACTACCATATCGAGATGCGGGCGGGGAAAGAGCAGTATCTGGCGGCGGTCAGCGAAAGCATCGAGCTCCATATGGATCTCGATGCCCGCCGCCCGGTGCCCTTCGCGCCCGAAACCTTCGAATGGTTCCGCGCGGCGCGCGAAGCCCATGCCGCGCTCGGCCCGCCGCAACATTCGGGCCGGGTGGTGAAGATCAAGCGGAAGGACGAATAGGCGGTCGCGCCTACTCGCCCCATTGGGCGATGGTCTTGCCCTTGATCCCCGGCTTGAGGGTGTAGGTGTCGGCGTAGTCGTCCTCGGTGTGGAAGGGCATGGGCTGGTCGGTCTCGAAGCCCTTCAGACGCGCGGCATAGGCAGCGAGACCAGCCTTGCGTTCCTCGTCGCCCGCGCTGACCAGGCCGGTATAGACCGGCTCGAGCACGTCGAAACCGATGAAACGCAGGCTCGTATGCACGGGCCAGAGCAGGATCCCCAACTCGCCGTAGCGCCCGCGCGGGGAATAGCCCACAGGTCCGCAATCGGCGGTGCAGGAGACCAGGGCCCGCTTGCCCGCCATCGGGCCGATTTCGTACCACTTGCCGCGCCCATAGGTGACGCCGGGCACGAAGACGCGGTCCATATAGCCCTTCAGGATCGCGGGCATCCCGAACCACCAGATCGGGAATTGCAGGATCAGGGCGTCGCACCACTGCAACAGCTCGATCTCGGCCTGGATATCGGCGGCGAAGGCTTCGTTCTTGAAGGCATTGGCCTGTTCCGCCATGACGGCGAAATAGTCGGGATTGCTGGTGACCGTGAAATCGCCGCGATTGGCCCGCGCGTCGAAATTCTTGGCGTAAGTATTGTTACCTCAGACATTGTTCCCCATGCCTTCCAGAGTCGCGACGGCCGTGGCCGCGAGCGCCGCATTGTAGGAATTCGGCTCCGGATGGCCGAGCACGATGAGTATTTTCTTCTTCTCCGACATCTTTCCCCCTGGTGTCTCGCGTGACTAATCTGGCGCCGTTCCGCGCGGCGGAACCGTAGCATGGGGGTATCGATGGCGGACTCGGTCCTGCATCCGGATTTCAAGGACAGCCCCTATTGGTGGGAGGCGCTGGATGCGCCCCCGCCGCCGGCCGATCCGCCGCCGCGGACCGAGGTCGCGATCGTCGGCGGCGGCTATACCGGCCTGTCCGCCGCGCTGACCCTGGCCCGGGCGGGGCGCGAGGCCGTGGTGCTGGAAGCCGAGCATCCGGGCTGGGGCGCGAGTTCGCGCAATGCCGGGCTGATCACCAAGCTGCTGCATACCGGCCTGGCGCGCATGGAAAAGCATGTCGGGACCGAGGCCCTGGGCCGCTATATCGCCGAGGCCTCGGCCGCCTTCACCTATACCACCGAGCTGATCGAGCGGGAGCAGATCGCCTGCCACCTGACCCGCCCCGGCCGCTTCGTGAGCGCGCCCAATGCCCGCAAGCTGAAGGAACTGGCGAACGAATTGGAACTCGCCCGGCGCTATGCCGGGGCGACGGGCGAGGTGCATGACAAGAAAAGCCAGCGCCGCGAGTTGGGCTCCGATCACTATGCCGGCGGCATCGTCATCGAAGGCACGGCCGCCGCCCATCCCGCGCTCTACGCCCAGGGCCTGGCCCGGCGGGCGGAGAATGCGGGCGCGACCCTGGCCGGTGGCTGCCGGGTCACCGCGATCCGGCGCGAGGGCAACGGCTTTCGGGTCGAGACCGGGCGGGGCGCTGTCCAGGCCGAGCATGTGATCGTGGCGACCAATGCCTATACCGGGCTCGAACTGCCGCAGTTCCGACACCGGATCGTGCCCATCGCGGCGAGCATGATCGCCACGGAGCCTCTCTCGTCGGAGACCATCGCGCGCCTGCTGCCGACCGGGCGGACCTGCGTCGACAACGCGCGGACCTTCCGCTACTGGCGGCGTGCGCCAACGGAGGACCGGCTGCTGTTCGGCGGATTGTCCGGCCAGCGCTGGCGCGACGGCAAGGCGCGGGCGAGGTCGCTGCATGCCGAGATGACGGCGGTCTTTCCGGATATGGCCGGGGCGCGGGTGACCCATGCCTGGTCGGGCCAGATCGCCCTCAGCATGGATCATTTGCCCCATCTGGGGGTGCATGACGGCATCCACTACGCCCTGGCCATGTGCGGCACGGGCCTGCCCATGGGCACCTGGCTGGGCCATCGGATCGCGCTCCGCCTGTTGGGCGAGGCGGAGTCGGGCACGGTGTTCGACACCCTGCCTTTCAAGCAAAACCGCCTGATCGCCGGCAATGCCTGGTTCGCCCCGGCGGCGGCGGGTTTCTATCGTTTCCTGGACTTGATCGAACCCTAGGGCACTCTTCGGCTCGGAAAGACCCGACCCCTCACTCGGCTCGCCTGCGCCTCGCCACCCCCTCCCTATGGGAGAGGGTTTGTTGGGCGACCTCACGGTATCCCTCTCCCATAGGGAGAGGGAGGGACCCATCGCGGAGCGATGGGAGGGTGAGGGGTTCGGTCTTGCGGAGGGCCGTTAGGCCGCCGCCTTGGCCTCCTCGGCGAAGCGGTCGAGAGCCGTGCGGATGGCGCCGACCAACAGATCGATCTCTTCCTCCGAAATGACGAAGGGTGGGGCGAGGCCGAGCCAATCGCCCTGGCCCTCCGGCGCCGCGCCGTAGCCCGGCAGGGTCCAGCCTCCCGCGGCCATGGCGTAGGCGGAGACGGTTTCGGCTGCGCGCAGGCTGCGCGGAAAGGGCGACTTGCTCGCCTTGTCTGCGACGATCTCGACCCCGCGCAACAGGCCCATGCCGCGCAGGTCGCCGACCAGGGGATGGTCGCGCAGCCCCTCCAGGGCAAGCGCCGAAAACCTCGCCCATGCGCGCCGCGCGGGCCACGAGATCATGGGCTTCGATATAGTCGAGCGCGGCCAGGCCGGCGGCGCAGGAGACCGGGTTGCCGCCATAGGAGAAGCCGATGGGCGCGACCCCGCTGCCCCCGGCGATCGCCTCGAAGACCTTTTCGTGGACGATGGTGGCGGCAAGCGGGGCATAGCCCCCGCTCATCCCCTTGCCGATGCAGAGGAAGTCCGGTGCGACGTTCCAATGATCGAGACCGAACATGCGGCCCGTGCGGCCGAAGCCGGTCACCACCTCGTCGGCGATGAACATCACGTCATGGGCATCGCAAATCTCGCGGATGCGCGGGAAATAGTCGGGCGGTGGCGCGGCCCCGGCGATGGGCGTGCTGACCACCGGCTCCGCGACGAAGGCGGCCACCGTCTCCGGCCCCGCCTCGCGGATCGCGCGGTCCAGATCGTCGGCGCAAGGCACGTCGCATGTCTCCGGCACCTTGCCGAAGGGGCAGCGGTAGCAATAGCAGGGCTCGATCTTGGGATGGTCCCAGAGATAGGGGCCATAGGCCTTGCGCCGGTCCATCCGGCCGCCATAGCTGAGCGCGCCGAAGGAACTGCCGTGATAGCTGTGCAGCCGGCCGATCACCTTGTGCTTCTCGGGCTTCCCGGTCTCCAGGAAATAGTGACGGGCCAGCTTGACCGCCGTCTCCGTCGCCTCGGACCCGGTGTTGAGGAAGAAAACCCTGTTCAAGGCGCCGGGCGCGAGGGCCGCGAGACGCCCGGCCAGTTCCCGTTCCGCCGGGTTGTCCACCGCGCCGGCGAAGGCGAAGGCGATCTTCTTGGCCTGCTCGGCCATGGCGTCCGGAATTTCCCGCACCCCATGCCCGACATTGACGACGCAGACCCCGCCCGAGGTGCCGTCGACGATCGAGCGCCCCTCGGCGTCGAAGACAAGCGCGCCCGCGCCCCGGACGATCAGCGGCCAGTCGCGCCGCTTGGGCGCCTGGCGGAAGAGATGGTCGGCCACGGCTTGGACACCCCCTTTGCATATGCGCGATCAACGATCGATTGGATCGAAGACCTATCAAACCACTTATCCGGGCATGAGTGGGCCGCGTTTCATCAGGGAACTCCCCGCCGGCTTCCCCCTGCGGGAAAGGAATTCCAGCGCAAGAAACGGAGCGCGGCACGCCGCCTTAGAAGCCATCTTGGTTAGTGAAGGCATTGAGGAGACGTTCCATGCATTTCCGAATCACCGGCCTCCCGGCCGAACCCTTCCAGCATCTCTTCGCCATGAACGAGGCGGAGTTGGCACGGCACGGCGCAATGCGCCGCATCGCGACCGATGACGGCTATCCCTGCCGTATCAGCCTGACCGACGCGGATATCGGCGATCCCGTCATTCTGGTCAATTACGAGCACCAGGACGCCGATACGCCCTATCGCTCACGCCACGCCGTCTGGGTGCGCGAGGGCGAACGTCGCTTCGACGCCGTCGATACGGTGCCGGAGCAGTTGCGCAGGCGCCTGCTCTCCATCCGCGCGTTCGATGCCATGGGCATGATGCTGGATGCCGAAGTCGCCGAGGGCGCGCAGTTGGCGCAGCAGATCGAGGGTTTCTTCGCCAACCGCGAGACGGCCTATATCCACCTGCATTACGCCCGACCCGGCTGCTACGCCGCGCGGGTCGAGCGGGCCTGACGCCGGCGGCAGATCACCGGGCGCCCCCCTCCGCCAGACCCCGTTCCCCATGTGGAGTCGCGAGTTGCAACACGCCGCGCCCGCCACTAGCGTCCTTCCGGAATCACTCTGGAGGACTGCCATGCCTCCCTACACCGGCGGATGCCTGTGCGGGGCCGTGCGGATCGAAATCGCCGCCGAACCCTATCGCGTCGGACCCTGCCACTGCCTGGATTGCCGCAAGCGCCAGGGCGCGATCTTCCACAGCTTCGCCGTCTTCGCGACGGACGCGGTAACTGTCGCCGGGGAAACGCGCGCATATAAGAGTCGCCACTTCTGTCCGACCTGCGGCTCGCCGTTATTCGACCGCTGGGGCGACGAGTTCGAGCTGCATATCGGCTGCCTCGACGCGCCCGACCAGCTTACGCCCACCTATGAAAGCTGGACTTTCCGCCGCGAGGCCTGGCTGCCGCCTTTCGCTGTCGCGAAGCGCTATGAACGCGACGGCAACGCCAAGAGCCGCACCGAACCCTAGTTTCGCGGCACAAATCCCCGGACGGGGGGCGCATCGCAATCGGACGGGACGCCTCTCCCAATTCTCCGGGGGAAGGGACCTCTGCCCTAACGCCCGAGCAGCCGGGCCGCGTTGCCGCCCAGCAGTTTCTCCTCGACCTGGGGCTTGAGACCCATCTCGCGCCATTCGGCCAGGGTGCGCTCCTGGCTCATCACTGGCCAATCGGTGCCGTAGAGCACCTGGTCCTGGCAGACGCTGTCCATGAAGCGGCGCATAACTTCCCAGCCGGTGCCGGGCTGGCCGACATATTTCGGGGCGAGGCCGCCGAATTCCATATAGACATTGGGATGCTTGCGCGCGACGGCGACCATCTGGGCGGCCCAAGGCCAGCCGGCATGTGCCGCGATCAGCTTCAAGTCCGGGAAATCACAGGCCAGGTCGTCGAGTTGGAGCGGATCGTCATGGCGCATGGGATGGGTCACGCCGTAATTGATGCCCGTGTGGAGGGCGACGATCAGCCCGCATTCCGCGGCCTTGGCATAGACCGGGTAGAGGGTCCGCTCGCAGATAGGCATGCGGAAGAAGGAGGGCTGGAGCGAGATGCCGACCAGGCCCAGATCGGCGCAGCGCTGGACCTGGCCGACCGCGCGCATGACCTTGAAGCGTTCCATCGACACCGTGCCGACCCCGGAGAAACGCTTCGGATCGGCCTTGACCAGCTCGGCCACGTTCTCGTTCATCGCATCGGCCGGGTCGCCGATCTCGTATTCGGCATGGATCACCGCATGGTCGATGCCGCTGGCATCCATCTCGCGCTTCAGATCCTCGAAGCCCAGCTTCAGCTTGTCCTGAACCCCCAGCACCTCCTGGTACTGCTGCCAGACCTCCGGCGGCACATCGATCTCGGGCCGCAGTTCGTCCGGCAGGCGGACGCGAAAATCGATCACGGGCGCTGTCATGGTTCCCCTCCCCTATAGGCGTGGACCGCAGTCTAGCGCGAAACCGGCGGCGGGGAGGCGTTGGTTCTCACATCCCATGCCACCGTCGTCCCGGGAACAAGTCCCGGGACGACATCAGGAATGAGGCCGCAATCCTCACCCTCGCCCTTCGACAGGCTCAGGACGAGGAAACTCAGAGTCCCACCTAGAAATCCTTGCAGAGCCTCAGCGCGTCGTAGATGGCCGCGTGGATGTT
>JAQCGR010000119.1 GCA_027619995.1 Pseudomonadota bacterium
TATTCGATCGGCGTGAACTATCCGCCCGACTGGGGCGAGCACACGATCAGCCTGCGGCCCAAGGACAAGACCGTGATGCAGCCCGGCATGACGATGCATTGCATCCCGTCCTTGTGGATCAAGAACTGGGGTATCGAGATCAGCGAGCCTTTCCGGATCACCGAGACCGGTTCGGAGGTCTTCTGCGATTTCCCGCGTCAGCTGTTCGAGAAGGATTGAGGACGCGGGCCGAAGGGGGAGGGCAGGCTATGCCCGTGTTCGAACTGGCCGAGTATCTCGACCGCGTCGCGCGCGTGAAGGCGCGCATGGCGAGGGAGGGACTCGATCTGTTGGTCGTGACGGACCCGGCCAATATGAACTACCTCGCCGGCTATGACGGTTGGTCTTTCTACGTCCATCAATGCTTGATCCTGGCGCAGAACGAGGACGCGCCGATCTGGATCGGACGGGCGCAGGATGCCGAGGGAGCGAGGCTCACCACCTGGCTTCCCGTGGATTCCGTCAGGGGCTATCCCGATCACTACGTCCAATCGACCGAGCGTCATCCCATGGATTTCGTCGCCGATCTGGTGGCGGATCGCGGCTGGGGCAACGGCCGGATCGGGACGGAGCAGGATGCCTACTATTTCAACGCGGCCTGTCAGGCAGCGCTCGAATCCGGTTTGCCCAATGCCGGTTTCGCCGATGCGACCCTGCTGGTGAATTGGGAGCGGGCCGTGAAGTCCGATGCGGAGGTCGCGCAATTGCGCATTGCCGGCCGAATCATGGAGCAGGTGATGGATGCCGCTTTGCAGGCGACGGTGCCGGGCGCACGCCAGTCGGCCGTGGCGGCGGCAGCCCTGCGCGCCATGCCGCGAGGAACGCCGGAACATGGTGGCGAATATCCTGGCCTGCTTCCGCCTTTGCTGCCGACCGGCGAAAGCTCAGGCGCGCCGCATCTGACCTGGACCGACCGGGCCTACGAGCGGAACGAGATGGCGGTCTTCGAACTGGGCGCGACGCGGCATCGCTACCACTCGCCGATGGTGCGTTCAGCTTGGCTGGGAACGCCGCCGGACCGGGTCGCCGATCTGGCCAAGGTCGTGGCCGAAGGGCTGGAAGCGGCCCTGGACACGGCGGGACCGGGCGTTGCGGCGGAGGATGTCTCCGAGGCTTGGCGCCGGGTCACCGCGCGCCACGGGCTCGAGAAGAAATCGCGACTCGGCTATTCCATCGGCCTCGGCTATCCGCCCGATTGGGGCGAGCACACGATCAGCCTTCGCACCGAGGATAGGACCGAGTTGCGCGCGAACATGGCGTTCCACGCCATTGCTTCGCTACGGCGCGACGAGGTGACTTGCAAGATGAGCGAAGCGTTTTTGATTACCGAAACAGGCGCGGAGGCCCTCGCCAGGGTGCCGCGGGAACTGTTCACGAGATATTGTCGGAAAACCAAACGATGACGACACACAAAGGGGCAGGGAGGCGGCCATGACGACGTTCGAGCGCAGCGAATATCTGGACCGGATGGCGCGGACCAAGAAGCGGATGGAGGCGGCCGGCCTCGACCTGCTGTTGGTCAACGACCCGGCCAATATGTGCTACCTCTCCGGTTACAACGCCTGGTCCTATTACACCCATCAGGTGCTCGTGGTCTCTCCCGACTCGGAAGAGCCGATCTGGATCGGCCGGGCGATGGACGCGACATGCGGCCATGCGACCTGCTGGACCAAGCACGACAACATCATCGGCTATCCTGATCCCTATGTTCAGTCGACCGAGCGTCATCCGATGGATTGGATGAGCCAATGGCTGACCGATCGGGGTTGGGGCGGTGGCACCATCGGCGTCGAGATGGACAGCTATTTCTATTCCGCCCTTGCCCATAAGCGTCTCGTGGCGGGCCTGCCCAACGCGAAGTTCAAGGACGCAACGGGCCTCGTGAACTGGGCTCGGGTGGTGAAATCGCCGGCCGAGATCGCCCTGATGAAACGCGCCGGCAAGCTGGTCGAACTGGCGATGAAGGCGGCCGTCGACAATATCGTGCCGGGCAACCGGGAATGCGACGCGGTCGGCGAGATCCTCTACGCGGGAATCAAGGGCACGGAAGAGTTCG
The DNA here is from genome assembly GCA_027619995.1 of Pseudomonadota bacterium. Taxonomy (GTDB): domain Bacteria; phylum Pseudomonadota; class Alphaproteobacteria; order CADEGL01; family CADEGL01; genus JABIRQ01. The sequence continues at coordinate 2,096 of JAQCGR010000119.1, forward strand.
GCGGCGATTACACGGCCATCATGCCGCTCCTGCCAACGGGAGACGGCATGGCCGCGCCGCATCTGACCTGGTCGGACAAGAAGTTCGAATCCGGCAACGGCACGGTGATCGAGATCGCCGGCTGTTTCGAACGTTATCACTGCCCCATGGCGCGCACGGTCTATCTGGGCAAGCCACCTCAGGACCTTGCCGATTCGACCAAGGTGGTGAACGAGGGCTTGGCCGCCGCCCTGGACGCGGCCAAGCCGGGCGCCACCGCCGAGGCCGTCGAGGCGGCTTGGCGCGGCGTCATCGCAAAGCACGGCATCGTCAAGGAATCGCGGATCGGCTATTCCACCGGCCTGAATTTCCCGCCTGACTGGGGCGAGCACACGATCAGCCTGCGCCCAGGCGACAAGACCGTGCTGGAGCCGGGCATGACCCTGCACTGTATCCCCGGCGTCTGGGGCAAGGGCTGGGGCATCGAGATCAGCGAATGCTTCCAGGTGACGGACAAGGGCGCGGTGTCCTTCGCCAGCTATCCGCGCGAACTGGTGGTGAAGGGGTAGGGGCACCGATTGCGAAAGCCACCTTCCTCATCCTGAGCTTATCGAAGGGCGAGGGTTAGACTCCGCTGCGTCGTGCCACGGCCTCGCCCTTCGACAGGCTCAGCATGAGGCCTAATGGAATTTAGCGATTCTCACTCTGAGCCTGTCGAAGGGTGAGGATCGCGCGGCGCTTAAGTCCGGCGCACCTAAGCGAAATCCTCCGCCGCCCAGGGCATGGCCGGGGTTTTCAGCCCGAGTTCGGAATCGAAGGTCAGGAGGGACAGGTCGGTCATCCGCTGGGGGTAGAGGATGCCGTCCAGGTGGTCGTATTCGTGCTGCAGGACCATGGCCTGGAAGCCCTTCACCTCGGCCTCGATCCGCTCGCCCGACAGGGTCGAATAGGCGCAGCGGATATGGATGTGGCGCGGCACCTTGCCGTGCAGGCCGGGGACGGAGAGGCAGCGCTCCCAGTTCATCTTGCGCTCGTCCGACAGGGGCGTGATTTCCGGGTTGATCAGCACGGTCCAGGGCACCGGGTCCATCGCGACTCCTTCGGGGATTCGATTGGCCGGGACGTGGTAGATGAAGACCCGTTTCGAGACGTAGACCTGGGGTGCGGCGATGCCAGCGCCGTTGATGTCGATCAGGGTGTCCTTCATATCCTCGACGAGCTTGGCGACTTCCGGCGCGGTCGGGTCCTCGATAGGGTCCGCTACTTCACGCAGGATCGGGTTGCCCATTTTCGCAATTTTCAAAATAGCCATGACCGTCCTCCTCGTTATTTGTCCGGAAAGCGGATCGCCGCAATTTCCAGTTCCATGTCGCCCGCCGGGCGTTTCCAGATCACGACATCGCCGACCGTTGCCCCATTGAGCGCGCGGGCGAGAGGGGAGACCCAACTCACCAAACCGTTCGCGGCGTCGGCCTCGTCCTCGCCCACGATACGGTAGCTGCGGCGCTTGTCGTCCTCGTCGATCACCTCGACCTCGGCGCCGAAGCCGACCCTTTCGCTGGGCTGGCTCGAAAGATCGATCAGGATGGCGCGCTCGATCCGCTCCAGCACCCAGCGCAGATCGCGCTGGACATGGGGCAGGGCCTGCTTGCTCTCCATATCGTCCTTATGGGCTTCCAGCGCGGCCTTCTCGGTCTGGAGGCGGTCGCGCATGGCCTGCAGGGCGGTCAGCCCGCCGGGAGTGACGTAGTTGGGGTGCTCGCTCTGCGGCTTGGGCGGCAGGTCGTCCTGGACCTCGTCGCCATCGGGCTCGCGGACGAAGGCGCGGCTCATGTCGGGCTGCTTTCGGCAGTCGCGCTGCGCAACCGCCGCGCGGCGATCTGCGAAGCGGCGAAGGAGCCGAGCAGGAAGATGCCGCAGGCGATGAAGACGCCCTGAGGCAGGGCATGGTCGATGAACCAGCCCATGAGCAGGGGTGCGCCGACGGCGCTGATCTCGATACCGATGCTCATCAACCCGTAAACCTTACCGATCGACCCGGGAGGGGCGAAGGCGCGGACCATCATATCGCGGGTTGGGATCATTGCACCCAACAGGAAGCCGGCGACCATCATCACCCCCAGCACGGCGCCGTAAGGCGGGTGAAACAGGCCGATCGCGCCGAGGCCGGCCGAGGCGGTCAGAAAGGCGATGCCGGTCAGCAGATCGTAGCGGTTGGTCCTGTCGATCAGGACGCCGCCCGCGATCACGCCGGCCGCGGCCGAAATCAGGAACAGAGTCGGGGCGTATTTGGCGTCCGCCAGTTCCAGGCCGTAGAGGCCGATGAGGGAGGAGATCGACTGGGATTGGATGCCCATGGTGGTCATGGCATTCGCCATGAAGAAGGCGAAGAGCAGGATCAGCCCCGGGGTCAGCACACGGGTGAGATTGGCGAGGACCGATTCGCCGCGCGCCGAGGCCTTGGCTGCGCGTGCGCTTTCATGCCCGCTGTCGTCCAGCCGGGCCCGTTGGAAGAGCAGGATGGCGGCCATGACGAGACCCGCTAGTCCGCAGAGGCCGAGCGCGAAGCGCCAGCCGACGGCCTCGGCCAGACCGACGATGACCAGCGGCGCGGCGGCGAACCCCAGATAGCCGGTAAAGGTATGGGCGGCGAAGGCGCGGCCGAGGCGCCTTTCGGAGATCCGGGCGTTGAGGATGGCGTAATCGGCGGGATGGAAGACGCTGTTGCCCAGCCCGGCCGAAAAGGCCAGGGCGAGCAGGCCCCAATAGCCGTCGACGAAGGCCATCATCGCAAAACTGCCGGAGAGCAGAGTGAGGCCGGCGATCAGCGGCCAGGGCGCGCCGTGGCGGTCGACCACGAAGCCCACGGGCATCAGGCCGATCCCTGCGGCGAAGGCATAGGCGCTCATCAACCCGCCCAGGGCGGTGAAGCTCATCCCCAGTTCCAGATGGAGAATCGGAAACAGAGGCGGCAGGCAGAGGAGGAAGAAATGGCTGAAGAAATGCCCGCCGCCCACCAGGCCGATGGTGCGCAGGTCTCCCGCCCTTTTCTCCAGGGTTACCGTGGTCATGGCCATCCGATCGTTCACGAAACCGTACCATGGCAGCGTCGGCGCTACGCGCGCCTTTCGTCAAGGGATCAGGCGCGGCTGCCCGGCCCGGGAGAATAACGCATCTCGCCTTCCCTTTTGCCCAGGCGGGCGGAATAGTTGGCGCTGGGATAAGCGAAGGGGAGGGCGACATGCCGGGCGATACGGCGACTCAGCAGGACCGCAAGAGCCTGACGGTCTGGCTGGACGGGTTCTCGGCCGAAATCCAGACCCTGGACTATGAAACGTCGCGGAAACGCTTTGTGCAGGACGTCACGACCTTCAGCACGCATAAGAACATCGTCTCGAATCTCGACGAGTTCGAACACGACCAGTGGCGCCATGTCTGGCACACATCGACCGGCTTTCATTGGAATACGGCCGAGATGCGTTTTGACACCTCGCCTGACCGCCTCATGGCCTGGATCGCCGTGCCCTGCGCCTCGACCGGTTATCAGGAGGACGGCACGGCGTTCGACCGGCCCGGCCGCGGCAGCCTCGTTCTGACCCGCGAGAGCCTGGACGCACCCTGGCTGGGCGTCCATGTCCATGTCTCCCTGCGCCATGGCGTCCAGGCGAAGAGCTACGGCAAGCCGAAATAGACCAGACCCTTGCGCTAAACGCCTTCCGCCAGGAAACCCAGAACCGTCTGCCGGAACACCTCGGGAGCCATGTTGGGATAAAAATGACCGCCCGTTGGCAGCATCATGAGGCGGGCGTCCGGGATCGCGGCGGCCAGGGCATGAAAGTTATAAGCCGGCGTTATCACGTCGTCGGCTGCCCCGAAGACCAGGGTCGGGGCGGAGATCCGGCGCAGCTCATTACGCCGGTCGAAGCGGCGGATCGCGGCGATACGCGACAGGGTGATCTCCGGGTCCGGGTCGTTGGCCAGAAGCGCCATGGCATCGGCTTCGGCACCGCTAGGATGGTCGCGATACCAGGCGGGCGGCTTCATGAACAGAGCGGACAGCCGGGCATAGGCTTCGATTCCCATGGCGTCCAGCACGGCGGCGCGGTTGGCGAAGAGGGCGTCGAAATAGGGGTCCAGGCCCGGCCAGGTCGCGCTCAGGATCAGGCGGTCGATGCGCTCCGGATGCTCGATGGCCAGAATCTGGCCCATCGCGCCGCCGGTCGAATGGCCGCAGTAATGGGCGCGTTCGACCCCCAGATGATCCATCAGGGCGAGGACGTCCCCTGCCATCTGCTCGACCGAATAGTCGATGCGAGACCGGGCGCTTTTCCCCGTACCGCGATGGTCGTGAAGGATCACCCGGAAGCGTTCGGAGAGGGCGGGGACATGGTCCGCCCAGAAGCCCATGACTCCGCCCAGGCCGGAAACCAGCAGGAAGGGCGGGCCTGAACCGTGTTCCTCGAAATAGAGGCTCTCGCCGTCGGGTAAAGTCAGGTGCGGCATGCTGCGGGCTCCGGATTCAACTCTTTGCCCCGCCAAACACCGTTTCCGCCTCGATCCGTTCGACATCCTCGGGCCGGGGGAAGGGGGCGGGGGCCGGTTGGCCTTCCGTCCGGGGGCGGCCGATGGCGCCGAAAAAGGTTTCCAGACCGCCTGGCAGCAGGGTCCACATCATTTTAAGTGGGCGGTCGGTGTCGTTGACGATCTTGTGGCGTCGTCCGGGGCCCAGGTAGACGGTGGTGCCGGGCGTGACGCGTTGTTCCTCGCCGCCGTCGATGACGACGGCGCCTTCGCCCTCCCAGAAGAAGAGCAACTCCTCCTCGACCGGATGGAAATGCTCGCGGATGAAGGAATGGGGCGCGATTTCCTGCACCCCGGTCGAGAGGCGGCCTTGGCCGGGCAGGTTATGGCGCCCGACCCGCACTTCGGCATAGCCGTTGGCGGGTTCCGGTTGCCACCAGCTGTCGCCCGTTTCCGGCGGCACGACGAGCGCCACCGAATCGGTGGGGGGCTCAGCATGGGACTTGGCGTTGGGGTCGGGGCGAACGGCCATGGCGGCCTCCCTGGAACGATCCGCGAGAGGCCGATGATAGCGCTGAAGGGGCACAACGGAAAAGAAAAGGCCCGATTCAGAATCGGGCCGGGCCGGAAAAGAAAAGGCCCGATCTAAGACCGGGCCGGTGGCAATGCGATGATTTGGAGAGGGGAGCCTCTTAGGCGGCGAACAGATCCTGGTGCAGGATGTCCATGTTCTCGTCGATTTGGCAGTTATCGGCCCGGATCGCGATATCGCCCATCGCGTTGCCGACGGCGTTGAAGACTGCGACCGCGTCCAGCATTCCGGCGTATCCGGTGCTGCGGCTTGCGAACGAGACTTCCACGGCGGTTTCCCGTCCGGCGTCCTCGAACAACCCGTCGTCGGCCTGGATCGTTTCGAATGTTTCGTTCATGGCTCGCTCTTTCTTTAGTACCCGGCCCCGAGAGGCTTCGGGATGACTTTTGCAAGCCACGGGCCAACTTTGGTGAAGTCATAAAGAATAATAAAAACAAACGGTTATAGAAAATACGCGGAATCATATTCCGCTAATAATTTTTTGCATTTTGCAAATTGCAGGCGATCTGGGAGGGAATCGGCGCGAATCGCGCAAAACGGAAACGGCCGGCCCCGGCGAAGGGGGCCGGCCGTTTCGCAACGAAAGGATGGGCCGGAATGCCTCAGGCGGCGCGCAACTCCGCCGTGCGGGCGTCGTCGATCGTGCCGTCTTCGCCGACCGCGACGCCATAAAGGGCCTCGGCATTCTCGCGGCTGATCATCTGGTTCCGCACGTCCAGGGCGACCATTTGAGGGTCCCGCGTCTTCGGATCGCCGAAACCGCCGCCGCCCGGCATTTCGAGCAGCAGGGTATCGCCCGGCGGGATCGATTGCTGGCCCTTGGAGCGCAGGTCCTTGCCCGAACCGAGGCTGACACGACCCTTGTAACCGTCCTGGCCGCCATTGCGGCCCTTGGGGGCATTGTGGCAGCGTTCGAACATAGCCAGGACGTCGAAGGGAATGCCGTCGGCGCCGGTAATCTCGATAATCTGGCCCAAGCCGCCTCGGAACTTGCCCGCGCCGCCGGAATCGGGCCGGAATTCCTTGCGCCAGAAGACCACCGGGGCAATCGATTCGTTGGCCTCGACCGGCATGCCGCGCACGCCGGAGGGGAAGGCCGTGGCCGAAAGGCCGTCCTTGATCGGCCGGGCGCCCGCGCCGCCGCTGTTGAACTGCAGCATCTCGAAATCGGGAATATTGCCTTCATAGCCCGAATTGCCGGACACCGAAGCCCCGCCGCGAAGCTGGACGTTCCACAGGCTGGCAGCGCCTTCGGCCTGCACGCCGCCGTGGATCACCTGATGCAGGCAGCCGAGGACCGTATCGGGCAGCAGATGGCCGATGATATGGCGCGCGGCGACCGCATAGGGCCGCTGGACATTGAGGATCGAACCCTCGGGCGCGGCGAAGGTGATCGGCAGGAGCGAGCCGTAATTGTTCGGCACGTCCGGCGCCACGATGCATTTCACGCCGAAGCAGGTATAGGCCTTGGTGTAGTTGAAGACGACGTTGATGCCGAAGCCGCTGGCCGGCGAGGAGCCGGCATAGTCGACATGGATGCTCTCGTCATTGACGGTCAGGGCGGCCTTGAGGGTGATCGGCTCGTCGTAGCCGTCCATCGTCAGCTGGTTGCGGAAGGTGCCCTTGTCGAGCTTGCGGATCTTCTCGATCGTCGCCACGCGCGACTGCTCGATGATGTATTCGCCCAGGTTCTTCAGGCTGTCGAGATCGAATTCGCGCATCATCTCGACGAGTCGCCGGCAGCCGGCGTCGTTGGCGGCGGCGAAGGAATAGATGTCGCCCTCGACCTGCATGGGCTCGCGCACGTTGGTGCGCAGGATTTCGAGCAGGGTCTCGTTGACCTCGCCGCGCTTGAACAGCGGCATGATCGGGATGTTGACGCCTTCCTCGTAGACCTGGCGCGCATCCGGGCCGAA
>JAQCGR010000120.1 GCA_027619995.1 Pseudomonadota bacterium
ATCCAAGATGAGCCAGATCCTCCGTTATGAAACAGGCTCAGTGGTCCCAAATATTTTGATGACGGACAGTCATCGCTGAAACCTTACGTGCGGCATTCGGCAGGTCCGGTAGGTCGATCAAGACGGTGATGGGTTACACCGGTGCCGGCGAGCGCACCGTCAAAAACTGGTTTGAGGCCAAGAACGGCCCGAATGGAGAAAACCTAGTCGAGCTCATGCGGCATTCCGACGAGGTCCTCGAGGCCCTGCTGTCGATGGCGGGCAGAGAAGACATCCTGGCCGGAAAGCTGCTCATTGATGCCCGCGACAAATTAGTCGAGATGCTCGAGATCATCGACCAGTTACAGGCGAGCGATTTCGCTGCGACTCGGACCGGTAATCGGGATCCAAACTGATCGGGGTGCATAGGCCGAGGCAGAGGATTTGGGACTCTGAGAAGGTTGGATGTCATAGGGTCCCGTTACATTTCCATTCTCATGGGACCCGTAATAGTTAGCTGTTAACTGGCGTTTCAAATATTCCCTTGCCCTATTTGTTGAATCCGTCTGGCCAGGTGGTGAATGCGTTGTGCCACGAATCCAGGTAGGGCGAGCCGGGCCGCGCCGGTGGCACCTGCGCGGGGCCCTCTGCCAGAGCCGACTCGATGCGGCTGCATATCTGAGCCATGCCTTCCGCGGTCAAGCAGGTCGGGTTGAGGTCGAACTCGCCGCGGTCGAGGTAGTAGTCCTGGACCTTGATGGTCGGGTCGCCGGCCTCCAGGGCCCGGGCAAGTTCTGCTGCCGTCATCCCGGCTCGTTCCCGATCCACCACGATCCGGACGGTGTCGAAGCCGCGATCAGTCGCGTCGGCAGCTGGGAACACCGTGAGTCCCGAGGTCTTGGGGAGGCGCTCGAGGGCTATGCGGTTGATGGCGTCCAGGCGCGTCCGCTCACGCTGCGTGTCGAGCCGGCTGTAAATCTTGAGTGCGGCAATGACGCCTGCCACCCCCTCCTTGCCGACTTTCATGGCGCGGCCGATGCCGCGCTCCTGCATGTAGGCGGCGCGCACGAGGTCCTTGCGCCCGGCGACGATGCCGCCGGTCAGCGAGCCGAGCTGCTTGTGGGCGCTGTAAATGACAAGGTCGGCGCCGGCACCGAGGAACTTCCTTAGGTCCCATTCCGGCGCAGCATCAACGATAACTGGAACTCCGGCAGTTTTGGCACAAGCTGCAAAATCCTCGAGCGGCAGCATGCCCATCAGACTGGCCTGTTCAGATACGACGTAGAGGGCGGCGGCGGTGCGCTCTCCGATTGCGCCTTTGAGCTGATATAAGCTCGCCGAGTTGACCGAACCGATCTCCACCGGCTGGGCCCCGGAGAGGCGGATCATCTGAGTCAGATTGCCGCTGTAGTCGACCGCCTGGCCCTTCTGCAGCACCACCTCTGTTCGCGCAAAGCCGTGCGTATCGGGCAGGCGCTCGATGGCGTCGAGATCGTCGCCGGTCATGGAGGCGGCACAGGAGACGGTAATGCCAGACGCGGCGCAGGCCGCGACGAAACCTGCCTCGGCGCCGGTCGCCTCGGCAATTGCTCGGCTCGCCGCCGCCTGTAGGGCCATCATCTCCACGTTGGTGTCGACGATGCCAGCAATAGCGGCCATGACCTCGGCGTGCACCGGGGACGCGCCCAGGCCGGTTGCTGGCCCCACGGCATTGATCACCCGGCGTAGGCCGAGTTCGGCGAACAGATCGTTCACGTGAAAACCCCCCTTGCTCGACGTTGGACTTGTGGAAAGTGATAGCGCGCCGTGTTCGCAGTGCAAAGCAGGAGGGGCAAGGTCGGTCTCCCAAGTTCGCTGTTAGCAACGGTTACCACCGACACCTTCCGAGAGTCGTCGATCATGTCATAGTGAATCTCCGCCCGGAGCAGAACATGGCCGATTGGAGAAATATCATGGACATCAGCGCTGAACAGCCCACCCGTTGCGATGTGATAATCCGCGGCGGGATGGTCATCGACGGCACCGGCGCGCCGCGCAGATCAGCGGATGTAGCGGTCTCTGAGGACCGGATCGTCGCAGTGGGCGAGCTGTCTGCCATTGCCGCCGACCACGAGGTGCTTGCGGAGGGGGCCGTCGTCGCTCCTGGGTTCATTGACGTCCATACCCACGACGACGGAGCACTCCTTGCGCAGCCAGAAATGACTCCCAAGATCAGCCAGGGCGTGACGACGGTGATCGCCGGCAATTGCGGGTTCAGCCTTGCACCGCTGCGGTTGCGTGCGCCACTCGCCCAGGAATTTCGCTACCTGGGGGAGGATTCTGACTATCGCTTCGATACGATGGCGGCCTACGTTGCGGCCTTCGAGGCTGCGCCGCCGACGGTCAACGCGGCGCTCCTGGTGGGGCATTCGACCCTGCGGGCCGCGACTATGGACGACCTCGACCGTCCAGCCTCGGACCGCGAGATCGCCTCGATGCGTGCTCTTCTACGCGAAGCCATGGACAGCGGGGCGAGCGGCTTCAGCACGGGTCTTGAATACCCGACGAACCGGGCTGCGACCACCGCGGAGATCGTCGCGGTCGCGGAAGAGATGGCGGCGACGGGCGGCATCTACACCACCCACTACCGGGACTATGTCTACGACATCGACGGCGCGATGGAGGAGGCCTTCGAGATCGGCCGCCGTGCCGGCGTACAGGTCCATCTGTCGCATCACCAACTCGACAGCGTTGACCTCCACGGCCGGGCTGACCAGACCCTGCGTCGTATCGATCGGGCCCGCGCGGGGCAGAGCGTGAGCCTGGACGTCTATCCCTACACTGCAGGTGGCGGAGCGATCATGGAGGAGTTCGTCGCCGTGGCGAAGAAGGTCGTGATAACTCGCTCCGCTACCCGTCCCGACTGTGCCGGGCGAGATCTGTCGGAGATTGCCCGGGACTGGGGATGTAGTCCGTTGGAAGCGGCAGGGCGCCTGAAACCGGGCGGGGCAATCTATTTTCTGCAGGACGAAGAGGACATGCGCCGGATCCTGAGCTATCGGCATACTTCGATTGGATCCGATTCCCTGCCCTTCGAGCCGATTCCCCATCCGCGGCTCTGGGGCACCTTTCCGCGTGTGTTGGGTCACTATGCCCGGGACCTTGGACTATTCACGATGGAAGAGGCGGTGCATCGCATGACCGGTCTTGCGGCCGCCCAGTTCGGTTTTGTCGATCGGGGCGTCGTTCGTCCCGGCGCTTATGCCGATCTCGTCGTCTTCGATGCGGAGAGGGTGATCGACCGGGCAACGTACGAAGAGCCCGAACGGCGGTCCGAGGGCATCGTGCTGGTCATGGTGAACGGCATCCCGGTATGGCGGAACGGAATGGCGACCGGGGAGAGGTCGGGACGGATCGTCCGCAGGGAATTACGCATCTGAGGAGGTGCCCCGGCAGGTTTCAGCAGAGTCTGCCGTTGAAGTGGATAACTTGTCCGGTCAAGTAACCCGCTTCCGGACTCGCTAGTCGTCGCGTGATCGCGGCGCCGATATTGCGGCCCGAGCCGGTGACGAGGACCGATCTCATGGCGCTGTCGTCCTTTCTGTTCCCTGCCCCGTCTTAAGGAACGGCTACTTCACGAGGAGCTCACGGGGCAATCGGCTGAGGGTTTCCGCACCCTCCTCGGTCACGATCACCGTATCGCTGCAGCCGACGCCGTACCGGCCCTCAAAGCGCAGCATCACTGGCACGTGAAAGACCATGCCGGCCTCCAAGGTTGCCGTGTTCTCGGCGTGGATCGGGAAGTGGGGGCAATCTGCCCAGGTTGGCGGAAAGCTCAGCCCTACCGCATAGCCGTAGCTGTAGTGGAAGACAATCCGGTCGAGGAGCGGTTCGACGGCCGCATAGCCGACTGCAGATACCTCTGAGACTTTAACTCCGGAACGAATCGCGCCGAGCAGCGCGGTATGGGCCTTGAACGAGGTCTCGGCCAGCTCCCGGATTTCAGGATTCGGCTCGCCGAGGACGGCGCAGCGCATCATCGGCGCGGTGTAGCGGGCGCGGGTGCCACCCAATTCGACGAAGACCGGGTCGCCGGCTTGGGCGACTGTGCCACCGCGGTTGCTGTGCGGCACGCCGGTCCGCCAGCCGATGCAGATATACGGATCGCAGACCGTCGGTTCGCTGCCGGCCCGAACCATAGCTTCGAGCGCGGCGGCGGCCACATCGTTATCGCTGATTCCCTCGCCGTAGGCCTCGAGCGCCGCGGCGACGCCTGCATCGGTCATCCTGCCAGCGCTGCGCAGGTAGTCCTGTTCCGCTGGGGACTTGATCAGGCGCACGCCCTCGACGAGATCGCTCATCAGTTCGGCGTTTAAGCCTTCTTTCAGCGCAGCAATCGTGCCGAGGGAGGTGAAGCTGGGTCCGGCATCGATTACGACCTTGCCTTTTGCCAGTCCGCGACGAATCAGCTCACGGATAACAGGCTGGGCCGGTTCATCGCCGAAGTGCCAGGTACTGATCGCCTCGGCGCCTGCGCCACTTGCCTCGAAGCGAGGCAACTCAAAGGGTGGGAGCTGAAGGAGAGGTGTGCCCACGAGTGACACTGCCAGAAACATCGGGTCGTTGATCGCCTGAGTGAAGTGACCGGCGAGGTAGCAAACGTTGCCCGGGTTCGTCGTGATGAAGAGATCGATTCCTTCGTGCGCCATCCTTTCGCGCACCTTGGAAAGCCGACTAGCGTACTCGGCGTCGTCAAAAAAGCGGTCCCGCAGATCTGTCATCCTCGCCTCCAGCCCTCACTTGGTCGCACGGTGGCCATGACTTTGCCGTTGGCTGATAGCTAGGGCAATCGCACCGAATTGTCCGGACGGCCCAAAGCGGACACACTCGAAGGCGCAGGAGTTGTGATCCGTCGCGCCTGCGGACCGGTCTGGACGAGGGGGAGACCACTCGAGATGCTAAAAATCACAAAAGTCGAAGCTGTTGCCTTCCGTGCGCCGCGCCGACCCTGGCACGCAGCGTTCGGGACGGTGATCGAGAGCGAGTATGCGGTCGTCTTCGTGGAATCGGAGGATGGCCACGTGGGTATAGGGGAGGTCGCAACGATATGGTCGCGTAAGGGCCGGGCCCAGGCTCGTGACATCAACGAGATCGTTGCGCCCCTGCTCGTTGGCAAGGATGCCATGCGCCTGAACGAGCTATGCGTCCTGGTGCGCGACGCCCTGGGGCGGGAGGGCAATCCGGCGAAGGCGGGCGTCGATATCGCCCTGCACGATCTGGTCGGCAGAGCTCTCAAGCTGCCTGTCTATCAGTTGCTGGGCGGAAAAGTCCGCGACCGCTTTCGCCTCAGCCATTCGATCAACATGGCCTCGCCCGAAGAGATGGCCGAGGAGGCGGCCTTTCTTGTCGATCGGGGCTTTCGGACTCTGAAGCTGAAGGCCGGGATAGACCACAGCAACGACCTGCGGGCCCTAGAGCTGATTCGCGAAGCTGTCGGGACGGAGATCTCCTTGCGTGTCGACCTTAATGCAGGTGTCACGAGTCCGAAGGAGGCCGTTCGCCAGATCGGCGCCCTTGAACCCTTCGCGCTCGAGTTCGTCGAGCAGCCGGTTAAAGGACCAGATCTCGATGGCATGGCTTTCGTGCGTGAACGGACCAGCGTCCCGATCATGGCTGATGAGAGTCTTTGGACGAGCGCCGATGCGGCGGCGATTGCGCGAAAGTCAGCCGCGGACCTGGGCAACATCTATGTGATGGAGGCCGGTGGGCTAAGAGAAGGGAGGCAGGCCTTCGCGGTGTTGGAGGCCGCGGGCATCTCCTGCATGCTTGGTTCGATGCCGGAATTCGGCATCGGCACGGCTGCGCAGTTGCATCTGGGAGCAACAGTCCCGAACCTCCTCGAGACCAACGACCTCTGCGGATTCGACTATCAGCTCGAGGACTATTTGATAGATCCTTTGACAATTGAGGACGGCTCGATCGCCGTGCCCGACGGTCCTGGCCTAGGGGTCGAGCTGGATAGGAAAAAGCTTGAGGCTTGGCGAATCGACACCTGAGGGGCCCTTAGATAGGGATCAACTATTGACTCGATGTTCGGAACACTCATAATTTTGAGCACCGAGAGTACGATGCTTAGGGGGGTAATGGACGGTCATTGGGTCAAGCCTGTCGTTCGCACTTTGGCAGACCAGGTAGCCGATACGATTTTAGAGGGCGTCGCCCGGGGCCATTACAAGCAGGGGGAAGCTCTTCCCTCCCAACGTGCGCTAGCGCAGCGGTTGGGGGTTGGCCTTGCCGTAGTTCGTGAAGCGATTCAGCGCCTTCAAATTCTGCGGATCCTGAGCGCCAAGCAGGGACGCGGAACCATCGTCGAGCCGGTGGGCTGGACCCAGCTCATGTTTGAGCCATCCCTTGGCATCCTGGCATTGGAGCGCCACGCCATTGGTCAGATTTGGGAAGCTCGTAACGCCATCGAAAAAGAGACTGCGCGACTGGCGGCCGAGCGAGCAACGACCGCCGATATCGCTGCGATGAGAACCATCGTCGAAAAGGCGGGCGACGGGCTTAGCAATTACGACGCGCACCATCGGCTCAATCGGGCCTTCCATACGGCTATAGCGACGGCCTCGAAGAATCTCGTGTTGATTGAGATGCTCGCGCCTTTGCTCCGCATCGACTTCGGCGTGAAACGTAACACTTTTGACGTGAATTTGAGCCGACGGTCGTGGGAGGTTCACCGGTGCATTTTTGGTGCGATCGAAGCGCATGACAGTGACACAGCCCTTTCGGCTATGGGTTTCCATGCTGACGCCTTGGCCGCGGAAATGCGCAAATTTGAGGACATTCTCAAGGAACAGGCTGACGAGTCCGATCGACTGACAATGGTTGGATAAGAGGCCAGCCCATTCATGGGAGGGGGAAATGACGAAGTTCTTCGAGTTCACTTATGTTGACGAAGGTGTATCGGCGCGCGCGCGATTGCTCGAGAAAGAGGCGCCCAAGACCGTACAGACTCTTTGGGGCCTCGCGCCGTTCGACGGACAGGCGGGACACGCGATCTTCTCCGGGACGAGCTGCGCCCTCTACATCGATCCCACGATTGTTATCCCGATGGAGCATGCAACGACGCAGATCCAGACCGGAGATCTCATGTTCACGCATTACGACGAGATGGAGCGGCACGGTTATCCTGAGCCCTTAAGCGAAATCTATTGGGCCTATGACCGGTACTGCCGTCCGATGATGCCGGGGGCGATGTTACCTGTTTATCCAAATGTCTTTGGTCGATTCGAATCAGGCTTCGAGGACTTCTTCGCCGCCAGCCAGCGCATCCGCTATGACGGCCGCAAAAAAATCACCATCACGAAGGTGGAGGATTAGAGGGCATTCTTGTGGTGTTAATTGGGCCTGGGAGGCGCCCGCGTGTTTCAATTTGAAACGATCATTCCGGACATCCCGTTCCTGCTGGTCGGCGTACCGCTGACCATCGGGCTGACGCTCGCTTCGTTTCTGCTTGGGACAACTATCGCGTTGCCCATGGCGGTTATCAGGATCGCTCGGACTCCCGTCTTGCACCAGGTGACGGTCGGGTGGATAGAATTCTTCCGAACGACGCCGCCGCTTGTTCACATCTTCTGGCCTTACTACGTCTTTCCGATCGTCTTCGGCATCAATATATCGGCTGTGACTGTGGTTATCATGGCGCTGGCGGCGAACACCAGCGCACAGATGGCGGAGATTTTCCGCGCCGGCCTGCAGGCCGTTCCGAAAGGGCAGAGAGAGGCGGCGACGGTCCTCGGCCTCTCGCCCGTGCAGCGGCTTTGGTATGTCACCTTGCCGCAGGCGGTGCGTCTGATCATGGCGCCGTCGGCGAACACGCTCGTCAGTCTTCTCAAGGATTCGTCGCTGGCGGCGATCATCGCGGTGCCCGAGTTGATGAATCGGGGCCAGCTGCTGTCCACGGATACGTTCAGGCCGATCGAGGTGCTCACCTTGGTGGCCATTCTCTATTTTGTTTTAACTTATCCCCTGGCTCTCGTCGCAGCAGCGCTCGAGCGGCGAAGCCGGGCCGCCTTCCGAACCTTCTGAATGGGACCGGATTTGGGGCGGATCATAAATACGAGCGCGCAAACAGGAGGGAGGACACGATGACTCTCCACAGCATCTTCGGTTCCAGCCGGCGGCGCTTCCTTCGACTGAGCATGTTAGCGGCTCTTGCCGCAACGTTCGCGGTCGGTGCGACTCATGCCGCCTCGGCCGAAAGCGTTCTTGACGAAGTGAAGGAGCGCGGCGTCCTGCGGGTCGCTGGCGTCGTCTTTCGGCCATTGCAGATGCGCAAGCCGAGCGGCGAATACTATGGTGCCGATCCCGAGTTGCTCCAGCAGTTCGCCGACGAGCTCGGAGTCAAGTTGGAGCATGTCAATGCCGGTTGGGATACTGCGGTCGCGGGACTGACAACAGGTAAGTGGGACCTCGTTCCCGCGCTTTGCGTCACACCCAAGCGCATGGAGGCGATCGACTTCTCGGAAACCTACCTGATGCTCGGCGGCGTCCTGACAGTCCTCAAGGACAACGACAAGATCAAGTCCGTCGACGACGCCAACGTTTCGAGCGTTACCTTCGCCAATGTGGCGGGCGGTTGGAGCGAGCAGATCGCAAAGAAGGCGTTTCCGAACGCGACCCACAAGGACTTCGGCCAAGCGACCGACGATCAGCTCGCCCTGGAGGTGATCAGCGGCAAGGCCGATGCGGCCGTGTTCGACACGCCGGTCACGATCTCTCTTCTGTCGGAAAAGCATCCCGATACCTTCAAGTTCTATCCCGACAAGAATACCCCGATGGACGTGCTTCCATGTCCGGTCGCTTACGGCCTGAAGAAGGGTGACACCAAGTGGGAAGAGACGGTTTCGGCCTTCATCCGCAAGAAGAAGGAGTCCGGCGAACTGCAGGCTCTCTTCGACAAGTACATGACGGCGAAGTTCATCACCGAGGAGTAAGTTTGGACGGGCAGGTGGTTGTATGAAGTTCGACTGGAAAGCCCTAACCGACTACCTGCCCGACCTCCTGGCGGGCGCGCAGGTCACGCTTGCGATGACGGGCCTGGCTCTTGTGATAGGTTC
>JAQCGR010000121.1 GCA_027619995.1 Pseudomonadota bacterium
GCCGGCGCGCGCCGTCAGTTGCAGGCGCAGGCGCATTTGCAGGAGAATTCCTTTTCGACAGGCGCGCGATCGAGTGCTTCGTCGCCCAGTTCGTCATCCTGAATACGGTCGATTCGATCATCGGTCATTCGAGTCTCTCCTCTGCAATGGCCCAGAGCTCCAACGCAATGGCCCAACGATCCGAGCATACCAAAAAAGGTCGCCACAGGTGGCGGAAAGGGTTGTTCGATTCAGGCGTGGCCGGCTAGACCCGGTCGATCCAGGATGGTTTCGGACTCGGTCGCGGGCCGATGCAATATCTGGAAGCGGCGCCTTCCGCGTCCGAACGGTCGAGCGCCTCGTCGGTCAGTTCGTGATCGTTCCGATCCATTGTGCTGTCTTGGGTCAATTCTGCGACTCCGTCTTGAAGGCCGATACAAGGAACGAAACGGCCCGCCATCAAGGTCATGAGGGGGCGGGCCATTCGGTCAATTTGCGATGTCGTGCGTTACGAGGTCGAGTCGTTCTTCCTGTTCGTGCAGGAACAGCACATGCGGAGTTTGCCGCTCTCGTTCCTGTCCAACGCCTCGTCGGCGAGATCGTCACTATCCGTTTCAATATCGTAATTCTCAGCCATGTCGGCCTCTCAAAAAGTAAAGATGAACGGCCGACCATAGCAGGGAAGGGCGGGTTTGGTGCGCGGCGCGGCCTTCCGGGTGAAGGGCGCGCGACCGGCATGGGCGTGGCGGGGCCGGCTCGAAGGACTCCCGCGGGTGTTTCGGCCACCGGTTAAGCCGTGTTCAGGCCCATATTCTCGCGGGCGAGGAAACGCCGGACCGGCGGCAGGGCGGTGAGGATCGGCAGGGCGGTGTCGCGCAGCATGCGGGGGATCGGCTTGTCGATCATGGCCATGCGGGTGACACCGTGGGTCTGGGCGACGACGCGCTTGGCGATGGGCAGGCGCTGGGCGGCATAGCCCTCGACCCCGCCCCCGACGATGCGCCGGGCCAGGGTGGTGGCATCCTCGATCCCCAGATTCATGCCGCGCCCGCCGGCCGGGGAATGGATATGGGCGGCATCGCCGCAGAGGAAGCAGCGGCCCACGGCGAAGGACTCGACGACCCGGTGGTGGATACGGAATTCGGACTGCCACAGGGTCTCGTGGATCACGGTCCCGGTGGGCGCGAGTCCGGCCGGTTCCTCCGGCCGGTTGACGGCGATGCGGTACAAATTCTCGCCGGGGATCGGGACCGCGAAGAAAAGGCCACCGTCGCGCAGGAAGCGGATATTGACCTCGTCATGGCCCCAGGGTCCCTCCATGCGCACGTCGAGGACCTGCCAGAGATTCTCGTAGGCGGCGCCCGGGAAGCCGAGCTTGAGCAGATGGCGCACTGTGCTGTGGGCGCCGTCGGCGCCGACCAGATAGGGCGTCTCCAGGGTTTCCTGCCGGCCGTCTTTTACCAGGACGGCATGGACGGCATTCGCGTCCTGACCGAAGGCGGTCATTTCCGTGCCCCACTCGACGGCCACGCCGCGTTCGGCCAGTTCGGCGGCCAAGAGCTTTTCGGTCTCGCTCTGCGGCAGGGCCATGGCGAAACTGTAGCGGTGATCAAGGGCCGAGAAATCCAGGGTGGCGATGCGCCGGTCGCCGGAATGGAGATTGGCGCGCAACACCTTCACTCCCGCCGCGACGATGCGCGCGGAAACGCCCGAGGGCTCGAGCAGGTCCAGGCTTCGGCTGTTGACCGCGATGGCCTTGGATTCGGTCGAGGGACCGGCCTTCTTGTCGACGATGCGCACCGCCCGCCCGAGGCGCGCAAGTTCGAGCGCGCCGGCGAGTCCGACGGGCCCCGCCCCGGCGACGAGAACCGGTTTCGAATTATCGCTCATGCGCTCCCCCAAGATGCCACTTCCCGTTTATCGCGCTATGCGGGCGTGGTGGCAAGGCGGGGTGCGCGGTTCGCTTTGATCAATTACCGGGCAATTGCCGTGCGGCTGGGCAATCCGATTTGACCTGACTTTTGAAGGAGGCGGCGCGGCTTCCCGGCCCCAGCCCCCTCACCCAGCTTCGCCTAGGTGCTGCGCGCCAAGGCTGCGCAACCCTCTCCCTCCGGTAGGGGGCGAGGGGGCGAATTGAGCCTTCTGAAATTCAAGAGATCCCGTATTCCCTTCTCTCTCCGGGATCGGAGGGAGAGGGTCGCGCAGGGTCGGCGAGGCGGAGCCGAGCCCTTGTCCTGAGGGGTCGCCCCAAGGCGGCGTTTCGAAGGGCCCGAAGTTGGGTGAGGGTGGGCGACGAAGACTGGTTGCACGGCGGAAACGAATTGGGCGATGCCGGATATGGGAGAACAGGGACCGAGAACGCTTTACATCCCTTCCGGCGTCCCGATCTTCGCGTAGAGCTTGCAGCCCTTGGTCGAGAAGGGGGCGTGGGACGAGCCGACAGGGGCGCGGAGGAAGCTGCCGGCGGGGTAGGCGCCGTGCTCGTCCTCGAAGACGCCGTCGAGGACGAAGAGTTCGACCAGTTCGGTATGGGTGTGGTGGGCGGCCTCGGCGCCCGGCTGCCAGAGTTCGAGCTGGATACGTTCGGGTTGGCGGTCCTGGGCATAGAGATTCATGCGGCCGATGCCCGGCTCCTTCTCCTCCTTCCAATGGCCGCGGATCGTGTTTTTGGCGATCCGAGGCCGATCTTCGCCTGTGTATTGGCGCAGGCGGACGAAGATCGTACAGCCTTCCTTGGTGAAGGGCGCATGGCTGAAGCCGGGCGGGTTGAGCAGGAAGCTGCCCGGCCCGTAATCGCCCGTCTCGTCCGAGAAGACGCCTTCCATGACGAAGATTTCCTCGCCCTCGGGATGGCCATGGGCGGGAAAAGCCGAGCCGGGTACGTAGCGCACCACGCTGGTCACGGCGCCCTTTTCGGCGTCGCCGCGCAGCATGATGCGCTTTCTCAGGACGCCGGGGGCCGGACTCTTGGCCCAGTCCATCGCCGCCGTCTCGACGACGAGCGCTTCGGTCAGATCGGCGTTGAGATCGGTCATGGCCCGGGCGCGCCCCTCAGATGCCCCGGTTCAGGCCGCCATCGGCGACGATCATCTGGCCGGTGATGTAGCCCGACTCCTCGGAGACCAGGAAGGCGGCCGCGCTGCCCATTTCCTTGAGGCCGCCGAAGCGGCCCAGGGGAATGGCGTCGACGATTTCCTGGTTCCCGGCGCTTGAGGCGTTTTCGATCATGCCCGGCAGCAGGCAGTTCATGCGGATGCCGTCGCGGGCGTAGCGGTCGGAATAGATCTTGGTGAAGCCGTGCAGGGCCAGACGCAGCGGGCCCAGGGGATAGGCCGCGCGCGGCTGTACGCTTTCCATGCCCGAGACGTTGACGATGGCCCCGCCGCCGGCCGCGATCAGATGCGGGGTCACGGCCTTGGCCAGCTTGAGGCAGTTGAGAACGATGAGGTCCAGATCGTCGTGCCAGGCGGCCCAGGGGACGGCGAAGATGTCGTTCTTGAGGTCGGGGTCGTAGCCGAGGTTGCGGTAGGTCGCGCCGGGAATGCCCGTGACCTTATGCTTGGCCATGACCTCGGCATGGCGGCCGGAATTGGCGACGGCGGCGTCGAGCCGGCCGAACCGTTCGACCGTCTCGTCGACCAGGCGCTGGATATCCGCCTCCTCGGTCACCGAGCCGGCAACGCCGTGGGCGCCCAATTCCTCGGCCAGTTCCTTGCAGCCCGTGCGCGACAGCAGGCCGAGCTTGTAGCCTTTTTCATGCAGCGCCCGCGCGATGGCCGCACCGATGCCCTTGCTGGCGGCCGTGACGACCGCGACCTTATTCTCCGCCATATCCTCTCCCTCCCTCAAAGATCCTTGCAGAGCCGCAGACTATCGTAGATCGCGGCGTGGATGTTGCGGCTCGCGACCGCGTCGCCGACCCGGTAAAGCATGAACGCCCCGTCCGGATTGGAGAAGACCGGCTCGGGCGAGCCCTTGGCCATGGTCTCGACGTCGATTTCGCCCAGATTGCGCGAGGTCGGGACGAGGGCGTGGTAGATCGCGTCGCGCGGGATCGTACCGTGCTCCCCGACGACCTGATCGACGGCACGCTCCTCCTCCTCGCCGGTGAAGACGTTGCGCAGCACGGCGATCAGGCGGTTGCCCTCGCGGTAGACCTGGGCCAGACGCATATCGGTGGTCAGCATGACGCCTGCTTGATAGAGCCCGTGCATGTGGCGGCCGAAATTGACCTCGCCCGTGTCGTGGGCGGCATGGCGGTCCGGCGTCGCCAACTCGACCTTGGCGCCCCGATCGGCGAGCAATTCGGCGGCGGAGACGGCGGGCTGGCGGCCGTCCTCGTCGTAGACCAGCACGCTCTCGCCCGGCTCGACCCGGCCGTCCAGGATGTCCCAGGTCGTCACCGCCAATTCGCGCCCCGCGAAGGGGCCGGGATCCGGGTCGCCGCCGGTCGCGATCACCACGATGTCGGGGGCCTCGGCCAGGACCATCTCCGCGGTCGCCTCGATTCCCAGGCGGATATCCGCGCCGGCCTTGCGGGCCTGGCCTTCGAGCCAGCGCGGGATGGCGGCGAGGGACTCGCGCTTGGGGCCTTTGGCGGCCGTAATAATTTGGCCGCCGGTGCACTCGTTCTTCTCGAACAGCACCACGGCATGGCCGCGCTCGGCCGAAACCCGCGCCGCTTCCAGTCCGCCCGGCCCGGCGCCGACGACCACGACCTTGCGGCGCGCCCCGGTCGAGTGCGCGATGACATGCGGCATGCTGCGCTCGCGCCCGGTGGCGGCATTCTGGATGCAGAGGGCCTCGCCGCCCCGGAACAGCCGGTCGATGCACCAGGTCGCGCCGACGCATTCCCGGATATCCTCGGGCCGTCCCTCGGTCAGCTTGCGGACGATATGGGGATCGGCGATATGGCCCCGCGTCATCGAGACCATGTCGACATGGCCCTCGGCCACCGCGCGGTCGGCGGTGGCGAGGTCGGTGATGCGGACGCCGTGGAAGACCGGCACCCCCAGCTCCGCCTTGAAGTCGCTGGCGAGGCCGAGATAGAGCGCGCCGGGCAGGGCCATGGTCGCCATAGAGTGGTGGAAGCCCTGGCTGTCCCACATCGCCCCGCCGATGATGTCGAAGAAATCGACCATGCCGCTTTCGGCGTAGATCCGGCCGATCTCCAGGCAATCCTCGTAGTTGAGGCCGCCATCGAGCAGTTCGTCGCCCGACATGCGCAGCCCGACGATGAAGTCGGGACCGACCTGTTTGCGGATCTCCTCCAGGATTTCGAGGCCGAAGCGGGTGCGGTTCTCCAGGCTGCCGCCATAGGCATCGTTGCGCTTGTTGGTGCCGGGCGACCAGAAGCTGTCGACCAGGTTCTGGAAGGCGCCCTGGACCTGGCAGCCGTCCAGCCCGCCCTCCTTGCAGCGCCGCGCCGCCTCGCCGTAAGTCCGCTTCACGCGCTCGAAATCAAAGCGCTCCATCGGCTTGGGGTAGGAGCGGTGGAAGGGTTCCCGCACCCGGCTGGGCGCGATGGGCGCGAGCCAGGGGTCGAGATACCAGGGCAGCTTGCGGCCGATATGGGTAAGCTGGCACATCAGTTTCGCGCCATGCCCGTGGATGCGGGTGGCGAAGGATTGGAAGTGCGGGATGATCGCGTCGGTCCCGGCGTAGAGCTGGTTGTATTCGATGGCCGGCGCATCGGCCGTGAAGGTCGTGGTGTCGCCGAAGATGGTCAGGCCGATGCCGCCCTTGGCCTTCTCCGCGTGATAGGCCTGATAGCGTTCGCCGGGCATGCCGTTGTCGCCATAGGCCGGGGCATGGGCCGTGCTCATCACCCGGTTGCGGAACGTGACGCCCTTGAGGGTGAAGGGCCGCAGGATCGCGTCGTGTTCGGCCATGGCCCTATTCCGCCGCGTCGGCCGAATCGGCCCGCAGGCAGTCGTCGGCCAGGGGTTCGATGGGCGTGAAGTCGCAGTGGGCGATCCACTCGGCGCGCTTGAAGCGGCGGATGTGGTTCTCCACATGGCAGGCGCTGATATAGACGATGGTGCGGTCGAAGGGCGACAGGTTGCTCGGCGAGCCGTGGACCAGGTTGCAGTGGAACAGCAGGCCGCTGCCCGCCGGGCCCTTGGGCGCGACCAGGCCACCCGCCGCGACCAGCTTGCGGATGCTGTCGTCGTCGATGGTCCAGAGCGGATAGCTGGTCGTCACCGTGTCGTGGCCCGCCTCGATCACCCCCTTGTGGTGGGAGCGGGGGATGAACATCAGCGCGCCGTTGAATTCGGTCACGTCGTCGAGGAAGACGGCCAGGTTGAGGGCGCGCGGCTCGGGCATCAGGTCGTCGCGCGCCCAGGTGCCGTAATCCTGGTGCCATTGCCAGACATCGCCGTCGAAGGCGGCCTTGGCGTTGACCTTGAACTGGTGGATATAGACCGGCCCGCCGGTTAGCTGCATGGCCGGGCCGATCAGGCGCGGATGGCGCGCCAGCCTGGCGAAGACGGGGTTGTAGTTCTGCACGGCGAAGGCGCTGCGCACCGCGGCGCCGGTCTTCTCGCGCACATTCTCCTCGCGCCGCTGGGCGAAGATGGCGGGGAGTTCGGCGCGCAGGCGGTCGACCTCGTCCCGGTCGAACAGTTCGGGTAGGAAGACATAGCCCTCCTCCTCATATTGCCGGACCTGCGCTGCGGTCAGTTCCATGCCGGCCCCTTCCGTATTCGTGAAGCCCGTCGCCGGCCCGTCGCCGGCCCGTCACCGGCCCGTCACCGGCCCGTCACCGGATCGTGAATGGCGGCGCGCGCTGTCGCAATTTATCTTCCATGGCTATGAGGCGTTTGGCAAAACAGATCGCGTTCGCCGGGGCACTGCTCATCTCCCTCGCATCGCCTGTCCGGGCGGGCGAGCGGCCGGTGACGGTCGAGCTGTTCACCTCCCAGTCCTGCTATTCCTGCCCGCCGGCCGAGGCCTTCCTGAATCAGCTCGCCGAGATGGCGGAGATCGTCGCGCTGGAATTCCATGTCGATTACTGGGACCAGATCGTCTATGGCGGCGCGGGCCAGTGGAAGGACGTCTTCTCGCAATCCGCCTGGACCGACCGGCAGCGCGCCTATGCCGTGAGGATCAGCCGCGCCGGCCGGGTCTACACGCCGCAGATGGTCGTGGGCGGGCGGGCCGAGATGGTCGGCTCGCGCCGAGGCGAGGTGCTGGATGCGATCGACGACGCGCGGCGAGCGGCCAAGCCGGGACTCGATGTAGCGGTGCGCGAGGGGGGCGGCGGCGGGTTCGGCGTTTCGGTGTCGGGCGAGGCGGCGGGTCCAGCCCAGGTCTGGCTGGTGCGCTTCAATCGGCGCCACGAAACCCAGGTCCTGGGCGGCGAGAACAACGGCAAGACCCTGGTCAATGCCAATGCCGTCCTCGGCGTCGAGCTGGTCGGCAGCTGGACCGGCGAAGCGGCCGAATTCGCGGTCCCGGACCCGGGCCTGGCCGAGGGCGAGGGCTGCGCCATCCTGGTCCAGGAGGATCCGGCCGGTCCGATCCTCGGCGCGGCCTATTGCCCGATGCCGACCTCCTAGAGCAAGTCCCGGCTTCCGAGGCCCAGGCCCTATTCCCTGAGATGATCGGCGGGGCCGATCCGCAACCCGTCGTTCAGACGGCCAGGCTGCGTTCGATGATCCAGAAGCCGGATGCGATCAGAATCAGCAGGGAGACCCCGCGCACGAGGTTCGGATACCAATCCCGATCGCGGCACCAGAGCAGCAGGGCGGCCACCGCGCCGACAATGGCGAGCTGGCCGAGCTCAATGCCGAGGTTGAAGGCGAGGAGGATGGTCGCGGCATCGGCGCCTTCGAAATCGAGAGCGTGCAGCACGTTGTAGAAGCCGAGGCCGTGGAGCAGGCCGAAGGCGAAGGCGACGACCCAGCGCCATGCCATGCCGCGATTCGTCATGTTCTGCACGGCGACGAAGGCGATGGCGACTGCGAGCAGGACATCGATGATCCGGGTGGGCGGGTCGATCACGCCGAACCAGGCCATGCCCATGGTCACGGTATGGGCGACCGCGAAGGCGGTGACCGCCTTGACGACCGGCCAGAAGCGAAGCCGTGCGATGGCGAGGACGATCAGGAACAGGATGTGGTCGAGCCCGCCGATGATGTGATCGAAGCCCAGGATCAGGATGCTCATGAAGCGCGCGGCCCAGGACTGCTCGCTCTCCCGGTCGATCGCGATATCGAACGCGAATTGCCGGTGCTCCCGGTCGAACACGAAGGAAAGCCGCCGTTCGTCCAGGCGGACCTCGCCCAGATTGCGGTGGGTCGGATCGGTCTCGAAAAAGAGGTCGAAGGCGAGGGTCAGGCGGTGCGGCGGCGCGGCGCAGCGAAAGGCCATGGTGGCGGCCATGATCTCGGGCATCCCGCGATAGTCGGGCGTGACCGAAACCAGGGGGCAGGCTCCTTCCTCCGACACAACGCGAAGACCGTCGCCGAGGTAGCTTTCGAGACTGGCGCGCTTGTTTTCGAAATCGGCCTTCTCTATCGGGGCCGTCAATTCGGTGTCGAGTTTCAGGGCCGTGGCGAGGTTGCGCGCCGACGAGGCCAGGCGAAAAACGACCTGGTCGCCCCGCAGCAGAACATCGCTCCGAGTCACGGTAGCCGACTCGCCCAGGGCGGCATGGGCAACGGCCAGCCAGAGGAGGGCGGGGAGCAGGCAGGCGATGCGGCGCAGACGCGCGTTCATGACCGTGCGTTCATGGCAAAGCGTTCATGGCAAAGCGTTCATGGCAAAGCGTTCATGGCAAAGCGGTCCTTGCCGAGCCGTCCCGTGGTCCTGCCGATTTCGTGACGACGACCGGGCCGGCCGCGCGTACTGCGCGTTGCATAATCCTGCGCCGCTGTATTGCGAAGCGCGGATTCGGCGCTTTGCGCCGCGCCATGTCAAGCTGCGGGGGCAGCGATATTGGGGCCTTTGCGTCCTGCGCACGGGGCCAGGCTGGCCGGCGCGCTTGTCCGCCGGCCGGGACCGTCCTAGAGCATTTTCCGATCACTCTTGGTCATATCCGGCTGCGGCGAAGTAGTTTTGGCATTCTGTGGGT
>JAQCGR010000122.1 GCA_027619995.1 Pseudomonadota bacterium
TCCCCCTTATCAGGGGAAGGTCGGGGTGGGGAAAGACGCGACGTCTTCGCTGCTTAGACGATCACCAGTTCCAGCGGCAGGCCGTTCAGGACCTCGCAACCGGTCTTGGTGACGCGAACGGTGGCGCTGAAGCCGATACCGGCCTCGCGATATTTGAGGACCAGCGGAACCATGTGGAAGGTCATGTTTTCCTCAAGCTTGCGCTTCTCGCCCTGGCGCAGGCTCAGGATCTGGCCCTCGCCCCAGTCGGGGGGAAAGTTCACGCCGATCGAATAGCCCAGGCGATGACGCCAATAGTCGCCGAAGCCCGCCTTCTTCACGACGTTGCGCGCGGCGGTGTCGACCTGCTCGCAGGTCACACCCGGCTTGATCTTGTCGCAGGCGGCCTCGACCGCGCCGATCACTGCGTTCGACATGTCCCGCACCAGCTTGGTGGGCTCGCCCACATTGGCGCAGCGCATGATCGCAGCCGCGTATCGGTTTACATTGGCGGAGACCTCGAAATAGACGGGGTCGCCTTCCTCGATCACCGTGTTGCGCCAGCTCTGATGCGGCAGGCAGGTCCGCTCGCCCGTCAGGATGAAGGGCGGCAGGCCGTAATACTGGCTGCCATTGTCGATCAGCGAGTGATTGACCTCGGCCGCGACATAGTTGTCGGTCACGCCACCGGCGATGGCATCGATGCCGGCCTGCACGGCGCGGTCGAGGATGC
This sequence comes from Pseudomonadota bacterium, assembly GCA_027619995.1. GTDB lineage: Bacteria > Pseudomonadota > Alphaproteobacteria > CADEGL01 > CADEGL01 > JABIRQ01. Next base: position 713 of record JAQCGR010000122.1, read on the forward strand.
GCGCGGCCTTGCGCATGGTCGCAACTTCCTCGTCCGATTTCACGACCCGGGCTTCCTCGACGATCTTCGAGCAATCGACGATCTTGGCCTTGGGGAACTGGGCCATCAGGCCCTCGTATTCGGCGACCGAATGGAACCAGCCGGTCTTCTCGACCCCGATGCGCTTGTCGTCGAGCTTGAGACGCTTGATCACGCGGCCGGTGACCTCGACCGGCACTTCCCAGTCCCAAACGATCTCGACCCCTTCGGGGAACGGCAGCCAGGTGTATTCCGGCACGTTCAGGGATTCGAAATTGCGCATGACCAGGATCGGCTGGCCGCCCCGGGGAATGATCAGGTTGTGATAGCCGTAATAGCCCGGCGTCTCGTAGCCCGTCAGGTAGCAGATATTCTCCGGTCCGCGGACCATCAATACGTCGACGCCCGCCTTTTCCATCGCCTTGGTGACGATGTCGTAGCGGCGCTGATACTCGCCGACCGAAAAGTGCAGCCGGTGGTGGTCCATCATGTTCGGCGCGAAAGCCGATGTTTTCTTGGCCATGTCCCCTCTCTCTCCCTAGTCGAATGCGGCGGACGGCAGGGCCGCCCGGCGCGGTTTCACACAGGCTTGCTGTCTCCGGCGGCCAACTCCCCCGCCAGGTGGGATCGGATCAGGACCGCAAGCTGACGCTTGGCCTTGGCCTTCGCCCTGGCCGGCGTCAAACGGGCATCCTTGATCATGCGATAGAAATGAAAATCGATGACGGCCCAGACCATCTCGGCCAGGTCACCCTTTTGGGCGTCTTCGCGCAAGGCACCGCGTTCGATCAGCCGGCCGACCAGTTTCTCGATCTGGCGGCGCACCATGCCGTCGATATCGACACGCATAGCATCGGCAATGCCGGGCGCCATATTGACCGCCGTGATCTGACGCCAGGCCGGGCGGTCCATGACATCGAGCGCCTGGTCGAAGGTCATGTCGATATAGCCATCCATGGCCGCGAAGGGATCCGCAGGCGGATCCTCCAGCAACGGCCGCCGGGCCTTTTCGACGAGCTTGTGATGGCGCACACCCAGGGCATGGATCAGACCGTCGCGCGAGCCGAAATAATTGTAGACCGTGACCGCCGAGACCTCGGCCTGGCCGGCGATGGCCTCGACGCTGACCGCATCCAGGCTCTGGCCACGGAAGAGGTCCTGGGCCGCGTCCAGGATCTCGTTGGCCCGCCGGCTTTTCTGTCTTTCGCGCAAACCGCTCATGGCCGTGCTCATTAGCACGGCCATGGCGTTTTGGTAAGCCATCTAAAAACTTTTAGATGGCTTCATATTAGGGACTGCCGCTATTTGACGATCAGCGGATAGGGCAGCTTCGAGAAGGCCTCGCAGCCGGTCTCGGTCACGCGGATCGTCTGGCTGACGCAAACGCCGACCTCGCGGTAGCGTTGCACCGCCGGGATAATGTGGAAGCACATATTCGGCGCGATCGTCCGCATTTCCTTGTTGCGCAGGCTGCGGATCTGCCCCTCGCCCCAATCGGGCGGAAAGCTGATGCCGATGGAATAGCCCGCGCGGTGCGGGTTGTACTTGCCCAAGCCGCGCTCGACGATCGCATTGTGGCTGGCCCAATAGACCGAGTCGCAGGTGGCACCCGGCTTGATCGCTGCCATCGCCGCAGCAAGGGCCGCCTCGGTCGCATCGGCGAATTTGCGAGTCTCGTCGCTCGGCTTGCCGTCGCAGACGCAGCGCAGGATGGCCACGTTGTAGCGGTGCTTTACGGCGGAAAGCTCGAAGAAGACCACATCGCCCTTCTCGACCTTACGTCCGCGCCAGGTCGCATGGGTGACCGAGGCGCGCGGCCCGGAACAGATGAAATGCGGCAAGCTGGGGTATTCGCTGCCCAGCCCGACCAGAACCTCGTGCACCGTGGCGGCGATCTGGTCTTCGGTGCGCCCGGCCTTGGTCGCGTCGATGCCGGCCTGCATGCCCTTGTCCAGGATGTCGGAGCAGACCCGCATCAGCGCGATCTCCTCATCGGACTTGATCAGGCGGGCTTCCTCGATGATGCCGGTGGCATCGACCACGGTCGCGCCCTTCAGCCCGGCCATCACCGCCTCGTATTCCGCGATGGTCGAGAAGAAGGAAGCCTTCTCCACACCGAGCCGCTTGTCGGCCATGCCGCGCTTCAGAACCTCGCGGATGGTCACTTCCCATGGAACCTCGTGGTCGTCCACGGGTGAGGATTCGGTCAGCCAGGAGAATTCGGCCACATTGACCTGCTCCAGCCGCCGGACAACGAGCACCGGCTCCTGGTCGGCCGAGACGATCAGGCAGTGATAGCCGTAATAGCCCGGCGTCTCGTAGCCGGTCAGATAACAGATATTCTCGGGCGTGCGCACGAGCAGCACGTCCACGCCCTTTTCCTTCATCGCATTCTGGACCAGACCCCAGCGCCGGCGGAATTCGCCCTCGCTGAAGGCCAAACCATCATGGATGTTCATCTTGACCTTATGCGCCATCGCTTCCTCCCCCTCTAGAGATGCGGCGACCTACTCCGCCGCTTTCTTCCCATCGCCGCGCCAGCCCACCGCTCCGGCGGCTTCCAGCGCATCGATCTCTTCCGTGTCGAAACCCCAGCCCACCAGAACTTCGCGCGTGTGTGCTCCGGGGGCCGCGGGCGGGCCCTGAATTTCGGCCTTGGTGCGGCTGAACTTGGGCGCCGGACCCGGCTGTAGGTAGCCGTCGATCTCGACGAAACTGCCGCGCGCGGCATTGTGCGGGTGGTCCTTGACCTCCGCCATGTCCAGCACCGGGGCGTAGCAGATATCCGTGCCCTCAAGGAGCGCGGTCCATTCGTCGCGGGTCTTGGTCGCCATCACGGCCGCGATCTTCTCACGCTGGGCCGGCCATTTTTCCTTGTTCATCTGGTCATCCATCACCGGATCACCGGCCAGGCCCAGGGCCACGAGCATGAGGGCGTAAAACTTGGCCTCGATGGCACCGAGGGTGACGTATTTGCCGTCCTTCGCCTCATAGACCGAATAAAAGGGCGCGCCGCCGTCGATGATGTTGTCGCCGCGCTTGTCACTCCAGGCGCCGAAGCCGCGCAAACCGTAAAACCCGGTGATCAGGGAGGCCGCGCCTTCGACCATGGAGACATCGACGACCTGGCCCTTTCCGCTGCGCTGGGATTCCCAGATCGCGGACATGATGCCGAAGGCGAGATAGAGCGCGCCGCCGCCGAAATCCCCGGCGACGTTGAGCGGCGGCACCGGCGGGCCGCCGCGCGGGCCGATGGCGGAAAGCACGCCCGAAATAGCAATGTAGTTGAGGTCATGGCCGGCCACTTTGGCCAGCGGGCCGGTCTGGCCCCAGCCGGTCATGCGGCCATAGACGAGCTTCGGATTGCGGGCGAAACATTCCTCGGGCCCGACGCCCAGACGCTCGGCGACGCCGGGGCGGAAAGGCTCAATCAGCGCATCGGCCTGGGCGGCCAGACGCAGCACGGTCTCGACACCCTCGGGCGTCTTCATGTCGACGGCAACGGATTTCCGGCCGCGGTTGAGCAGGTCGGAGCCATGCGGACGCGGCACGCCCAGGCCGGATGGCTCGCGTCGGTCGATGCGCACGACTTCGGCGCCCATATCGGAGAGCAGCATGGCGCAGAACGGACCAGGGCCGATGCCCGCGAGTTCCACCACCTTCATGCCTGCCAACGGTCCCATGGATTTCCTTCCTCTTCCCCAGTCAGACGTTAACGGGCCGCGAGGCCCTCGTCATCCGTTGCGCGAACGGCGTTTCGCTATGTTTTACGAGATGCTTTACGACCTAGGCGCGTGACATGGCCCATCTTGCGGCCGGGGCGCGATTCGGCCTTGCCGTAGAGGTGCAGGCAGGCCCCCGGTTCGGCCAGAAATGCCGGCCAGTCGCCCGCCTCGTCCCCAATCAGATTTGTCATCACGGCATCCGAATGCCGCGCGGGATCGCCGAGGGGCAGGCCGCAGACGGCGCGCACGAATTGCTCGAATTGGCTGCAGGCGCAGGCGTCGATGGTCCAATGGCCGGAATTATGCGGCCGCGGCGCGATCTCGTTGACCAGGACCCGGCCGTCGCGCGCGACGAACATCTCGACCGCCAGCAGGCCGACCACATCGAGCACCTCGGTGATTCGCAGCGCGGCCGCTACCGCCGCCGCGCCGGTCTCGGCCGCGAGGCCGGCAGGCACCGTCGTGGTGTGAAGGATGTGGTCGCGATGTACGTTGCGCACGGGCTCGAAATGGGCCGTCGCGCCATCCGGGCCACGGGCGACGATGACCGATATTTCGCATTCGAAATCCACGAAGCCTTCGAGAATGCCGACCGGGCCGCCCATCCGCGCCCAGGCCTCGGCCGGGTCCATGCCCGGCTCGACCAGCACTTGGCCCTTGCCGTCATAGCCCATCCGGGTGGTCTTCAGGACGGCGGGTGCGCCGATTTCGGCCAGGGCCTTGGCCAGGGAGTCCGGGCCGGTGATCTCGGCGAAGCGGGTGACGGGGACGCCGGCGGCCTCGACGAAGCGCTTTTCGACCAGGCGATCCTGGCTGACCCGCAGGACATTCCAGCCCGGCCGCACCGGGACCCGTCCGGCGAGGCGCTGCACGCTTTCATGCGGCACATTCTCGAATTCGAAGGTGACCACGTCCACGGCGGCGGCGAAGGCGTCCAGGGCAACCGCGTCGTCATAGGCGGCAATGGTGGCCGCGGCCGCGACCTGCTCGGTCGGGCCGTCCTGTTCCGGGCAGAAGACATGGCAGCGATAGCCCAGTTCGGCGGCGGCCAGGGCGGTCATGCGGCCGAGCTGGCCGCCGCCCATGATGCCGATCACCCCGCCCGGCGCGATCGCCCCGCGGCCGTCCTTGGTGGGCGCGGCCATGGTCAGGCGTTGTCGGAGGGGATTTCGGCCACCGCCTCGGTCTGGCGGCGGCGCCAAGCCGCGAGAGCCTTGTCGACGGCCGGGTCGCTCAGGGCGATGACGGCGGCGGCCAGCAGCGCGGCATTGATCGCCCCCGGTTTGCCGATGGCCAAGGTGCCGACCGGGATCCCGCCGGGCATCTGGACGATCGACAACAGGCTGTCCATGCCCTTCAGGGATTTGCTTTCGATCGGCACGCCGAAGACCGGCAGACTGGTCATCGAGGCGGCCATGCCCGGCAGATGGGCGGCGCCCCCCGCCCCCGCGATGATGACCTTGAGGCCGCGCTCCTTGGCGCCCGAGGCGTAGTCGTAGAGGCGCGCGGGCGTGCGATGCGCCGAGACGATGCGCGCCTCGTGGGCAACGCCCAGCGCGTCCAGGATCTCGGCCGCGTGGCCCATCGTCTCCCAGTCCGACTGACTGCCCATGATGATGCCGACGATCGGCTCAGCCATCTCTTCCCCGTCCAGGCCATTCCGCAAGGTCGGGCATTATAGGGACGGTCGCGGCGCGAACCAACGTATCGAACAGGCGCATCGAATGACTCAGGCGGAACCGACCAACACCCGGTCGAGCAGCCAGTTGGCGAAACGATGGACGAGGATTTCGGAGGGCGCGAAGGGGCCACCTGCCCCGCTGCCGCCCGCCCCGCAACCCGACAGGCCCGCCTGGCGCTTTTCCATGATCGCGACATCCGCCTCCAGGGCCGCGTCCCAGCGGCGCCGATAGGGTGCGATGCGGGCCTCGAAATCCGCTTCGGTGGCGCTGGACGCCGGAACGCAGGCACCGAGTGTAACCCGGCAGGCCCCTGGACCGTCGGGCTGGGCCGAGAGCCACCAGGCGCAGTCCCGGGTGCAATGGAGAATGGTCGAGGGAAACAGCGCCGCGACATAGCTGGCCCGCCGCCCCGGGGCGGACAGGCCGGGGATCGGCGGCAGCGCCATCGCATCTTCCGCCAGAGCGGCGCCCACGCCGTCCTGAACCATCGCGCCATAGGCCGGACCGAGCGAGGCCAGGCGCGCGCGCGTCGTATTGGGCGCGGTTCCGGCGCGATACTCCTCGACCCCGTTCTCAACGGCGAGCTTCCAGTCGCAGGCGATCCGGCGCTCGACCCGGTGGACGCAGACCATCTGGCCCAAGCGGTGGGAGCCGAGCAGCGCGGACAGGTCGTGGAAGGCCGTCTCCGGATCTTCCGCCGGGGGTTCGATCCCGATGAACAGGAAGCCCTGCCAATGGGCGGTGGGCAAAGCCGTCAGGCCGTAATCGCCCGGCGTGAAGCCGTGCGCGGCGATGCCCGGCGCGGCGGTCAGTCGCCCGTCGAGCCCGTAGGTCCAGCCATGGCGCAGGCAGACCAGGGCGGCGGCATTGCCCGCGCCCTCGGCCAGGCGGGTGCCCCGGTGGCGGCACGTATTAGCGAAGGCGCGCAGGACACCGTCCTCGCCGCGCAACAGGAGGACCGAGCCGAAAGCGGTGTGGATGGCGCGGTAGTCGCCCGGGGTGGGCAATTCGTCGAGACGCCCGACCAGATTCCAGCTCGCCGCGAAAACCCGGCTCAGTTCCGCCGCGCGAAAACCCGGATCGGTATAGCATTCCGCCGGCAAGCCGCGCGCCCGGCCGAGCGGGCTGCGGACCTGCGTAAAGCGCTCGGGATCCGAAAGAAGCCCGCCGTCAGTCATGGTCCCCTTCTGTCCATTCAGCGAGAACCTCGGGATCGCTCTCCCCCGCCATCCGCGCGGCACGCAGGGCGGCGAAGTCGGCCGGCGGCAGCAGGCGCGACAGGGCCCAGACCGCCATGCCGCGCACCAGGGGCGAAGCGTCGCCCAGCAACCCTTCGGCCGTGGAGATCAGGGTCGGCGCGCCGCTGTTGCCGATGGCGATCAGCACGTTGCGCAGGAAACGATCGCGCCCGCTGCGCTTGATCGGGGATTTCGAGAAGGCGGCGCGGAAATCCGTGTCGTCGAGCGCTGCCAGGGCGGCCAGGCCCGGCGGGTCGAGCGCCGCGCGGGGCGCGAAGTCCGGTTCCTCATGGGCATGGGCGAATTTGTTCCAAGGGCAGGCGGCCAGGCAATCGTCGCAGCCATAGATGCGGTTGCCCATCGGCACCCGGAATTCGCGCGGGATCGGCCCCTGATGCTCGATCGTCAGATAGGAGATGCAACGCCGGGCATCCAGGCGGTAGGGCGCGGGGAAGGCCCGGGTCGGGCAAGCGTCGAGGCAGGCCCGGCAGGCGCCGCAATGATCGGTCTCCGGCGCGTCGGGCGCGAGATCGAGGCTGGTGAAGATCTCCCCCAGGAAGAGCCAGGAGCCATGCCGGCGCGACAGCAGATTGGTGTGCTTGCCCTGCCAGCCGAGCCCCGCGGCCTGGGCCAGGGGCTTTTCCATCACCGGCGCGGTATCGACGAAAACCTTGACCTCGCACTCGAAACTCTCGGCCATCCAACTCCCCAGCACCTTGAGCCGCTTCTTGACCAGATCGTGATAGTCGCGACCCCTAGCGTAGACGGAGACCGCGCCTTGCTCCGTCTTCGCCTGATCGTCGCGCGGATCGCCGTCCGGCCCGTAATTGACCCCCAGCACGACGACCGAGCGGGCGCCGGACCAGAGGGTGCGGGGATCGCCCCGCTCGTCGGCGCGCCGCTCCAACCAGCCCATGTCGCCCTGCATGCCGTCGGCCAGGAAGGCCTGCAGGCCCGCGCGGGCCGAATCCGGCAAGGATGCGGGGGCGAAGCCGACGGCGTCGAACCCCGCCGCCAGGGCTTGATCGCGAATAGCCGATTTGGGATCGGGGGTGTCGCGGGCAACCGGTCGCGCCGGCCCCTGCCCCCCGCCCCGGGCCTCAGCCGCGACCACGATAGGGTGCGACCCCCTGGTCCGGCAGCCAGAGCCCCTTCGGCGGCGGGCCGGACTGGTAGAAGACGTCGATCGGCATGCCGCCGCGCGGATACCAATAGCCGCCGATGCGCAGCCATTGCGGTTCGATGGCGGCCTCGATCCGCTTGGCGACCATGACGGTGCAATCCTCGTGAAAGGCGCCGTGGTTGCGGAAGGAGCCGAGGAAGAGCTTGAGCGACTTGCTCTCGACCAGCCGGTCGGCCGGGGCATAGTCGATCACCAGATGGGCGAAATCCGGCTGGCCGGTCATCGGGCAGACCGAGGTGAATTCCGGGCAGGTGAAGCGCACGAGATAGAGCGTACCCGCCTGGCCGTTGGGCACGTATTCGAGCACCGCCTCGTCCGGCGAAGCGGGCATCTCGACCGCCCGGCCCAGTTGGGTCAATGTGGAAGCGTCGTCCGTCATGCACTCAATCTACGTTACCGCGCGGCCAGGGCCGAGTCCCGGATTGATCTGCCCCCTTCAGAGTGGTCCAAAAGTTAATTTAGACTGGACCCTGAAGGAGAAGAGAAATG
>JAQCGR010000123.1 GCA_027619995.1 Pseudomonadota bacterium
CCATTTCTCTTCTCCTTCAGGGTCCAGTCTAAATTAACTTTTGGACCACTCTGAAGGGGGCAGATCACCTTGGCTCGGGCGCGAACGGGCCGCGGCGCGGCAACATCGGCCGGCGGGTTCGAGAGCCATATAGGACAAACGCGCGGCCCGGCGGGAGCCGCGGCTAGTGCCCTCGATCCCGTGGCGAATCTCGAATCGGTCCTGTTGCTCAACGATTTTGCCGAGCATGAGGAGCCCGATACTGCCGCCCGGCGTGATGCTTCGGCGATCCTGGGCGGATTGGATGAAATTCGCCACGGCCTGCTTCAAGGTCGGCTTTCGCGGCGCGTACTGGTCGATCTCGAACGAATCATCGGTCGCGACAGGGCCGGAATTTCCGATCCGGTCTTGCGCGATCTGTTCGATGAGATCGCACTTCGGGCGCGGGTCGAACTGGCCAAACTGGCTCGAACGGCCGAATCGGCAACTCTTTAATATTGCATGAGAAATTGATTCGGAGGGGATGTCGATTCGGGCGTTGCGAATGACAAGACATCTTACTAGTATGCGCCCGCTTTCGATCGGGGGAGGGCGCCAATTTGGCGAAGTCGACCAAGAACGGACAGAAGTACACCTTGAGGAAGTCGTCGACCCGTGAGTATCGGCCGACGGAGAGCGAGAAGTTCATGAACCCGCGGATGCGGGAACACTTCCGCAAAAAGCTTCTTGCGTGGCGCGAAGAACTGCTGCGTGGCTCGTCCGAGACCCTGCACCACCTTCAGGAAGAGGGTGGGGCACAGGCCGCGGATCTGGCCGACCGGGCATCGAACGAGACCGATCGCTCGCTTGAGTTGCGGACCCGTGATCGGGAACGCAAGCTGATCTCCAAGATCGACGGCGCTTTGCGCCGGATCGAGGAAGGCAGCTACGGCTATTGCGTAGAGACGGACGAGCCGATCGGGGTCAAGCGGCTGGAGGCGCGGCCCATCGCGACCTTGAGCCTCGAGGCCCAGGAGCGGCACGAGCGTATGGAGCGTACCTACCGCGACGATTGATCGCTGGAAACGCCTGAACCCGCCGTTCAGCTATTACTCGGGCGGATCTGGTCGCTTCGGTGCGGGGCCTTTGGCCGGCGGACGCAGCAGGAATACCAACGGCACCAAAAGCGCGGTGCATAGCGCAATCAACGCGAAATCATCCACATAGGCGATCATTGCCGCTTGCCGGTCGATTTCGCGGCTGAGGCTGGACAGGCCGGCGGCCTGGTCCAGGCTCCAAGCCTGGGGCAGCGTGCTTCCCGTCATCGCTTCGTTATAGGGCGAAATCTGTTCGACGAGGGCTGAACGGTTGATTTGTACGTTCCGGGCGTAAAGCGTGACGAAGGCCGATATCCCAATGCTGGCACCGAAGCTGCGCAGGATGGCGTAGACGCCGGCCGCTTCCGTGCGTGATTCCCGGGCCAGGGTTGAAAAGGCGAGCACGGTGATCGGCGTGAAGGCCAGACCCAGGCCGAAGCCCTGGGTCAATCCCGTGACGATGATCTCGTGCGATCCGACTTCCGTTGAGAAACCGGCCATTTGCCAAATGCCGAAGGCCGCGATCAGCAGACCCGCCGCGATCGATATCCGCATGTCTATGTGGCGTGCGATCTGGCTGACCACAAACATCCCGACCAGGGTGCCGACGGCGCGCGGAATGAACAGCAGGCCGGCGGTGAAGGCCGGATAGCCCAGGACGTTCTGCAGCATCGGCGGTAACAGGGCGATGGTCGAGTAGAGACAGGCATGGGCGGAGAAGCCGAGGCACAGACAGATCGCGAAGTTGCGATTGCCGAACAGGCGCAGGTCGAGAAAGGCATCTGTGCTGGAAAGACTGCGCAACAGGAATAAATAGAGCGCGATACCGGCAACCAGCGCGAGGATTCCGATCTCGGTCGAAGCGAACCACTCCAGTTTCTCGCCCCGATCGAGGATCATCTGCAACGCGGCCAAACCGAGAGCGAGGGTGGCGAAGCCGATCCAGTCGAGGCGGCGTTTTCGCGCGGTTTCGCTCTCGGGCACGATCAGGAGAACGCCGGCCATCGCAGCGAGTCCAATGGGCAGGTTGATAAAAAAGACCCAGCGCCAGCTGTAGAGATCGGTAATCAGGCCGCCCAGCACCGGACCCATGATCGGGCCGGCCATGACCCCGACGCCCCAGAATGCCATGGCCCGCCCGTGATCGCGGACCGGATAGGTGTCGAGCACGATGGCCTGGGACAGCGGTATCAGGGTTGCGCCGAAGCCACCCTGGAGGATCCGGAAGACAACGATTTCATTCAGGGAATCGGCAATGCCGCATAACAAGGAGGCAAAGGTGAAGCCGGCGACCGATAAGAGGAGCAATCGGCGGCGACCCAGCGCCGAACTTAGCCATCCGGTGGCCGGCGTGATCACCGCCACGGCGATCAGATAGGAGGAGAGGACCCAGGCGACCTCGTCCTCGGTCGCGCCCATTGCCCCTTGGATCGCGGGCACGGCGACGGCGACGATGGTGATGTCCACCGAATGCATGATCGTCGGCAACATCACCATGCAGGTGATGAGAAATGGCCTTGTTTCCGGGGGGCGACCGGCCCAGTTGCTGCGCGCGCTCACCCGGCGCTGCGCTGCACGGCTAGTCTTGATCCTTCATGAGGCCGAGGGCGGAACTGACGAGGCCCGGAACTTCCCGGTCGCGTTCGGTGTCGATCTCGACCTGAACGCTCATGCCCGCGCGCAGGGGGGGCAGGTTGTCGCGCTCGCCCAAGGCGAGATGCACCGGAATACGCTGAACGACCTTGACCCAGTTGCCGGTCGCGTTTTGCGGCGGCAGGAGCGAGAACTCGGCCCCGGTAGCGGGGCTGATGCTGTCGACCGTGGCCTCCCAGACAAGGCCTGGATAGGCATCGACCTTGATCCGCGCCTTCAAGCCCTCATAGACATAGGTCAGCTCAGTTTCCTTCAGGTTCGCTTCGACCCAATGACGGCCGGTGTCGACAATGCTGAAGATCGGCTCGCCTTCTTCGAACCACTCGCCGGGCTGAATTGTCATGCGCGTGACGACGCCGTCGATCGGGGCAAAGACCTCGGTCCTTTTGAGGGCCAGCGCTGCCTCGTCCCGCACCGAGCGGGCGGCGAGATAGTCGGGGTGCTGCTCGACCGGGATATCCGGGTCGCCGCCGAGATTCGCGGCGACCTCGGAAATCTGCTCGCGCATGGCGTTGGATGCCTGGCGGGCCAGTTCGAGATTATGTTCGGCCTCGTCGTACTTGGCTTTCGAAGCATGGCCCTTCTGAATGAGTTGGCGTTGGCGCTCGAACTCCCGGCGCATGTAGCCGATGTCGATTTCCGTCCGGTTCAGGGCCTGGACCTTCTGGCGGTGGAGGGCGCGCGTGGCCTCGATCTCGGCCGCGACGGTGCGCAGTTTCGCTTCCGCCTGATCGAGCGCGATGCGATACGGCTCTGGATCCAGGCGGAACAGCAGATCGCCGGCCTTCACAACCTGGTTGTCGGTTGCCTTGACCTCGATAACGCGGCCGTCGATATCCGTGCTGATCGCTACCTTGTCGGCCTTCACATAGGCGTTCTCGGTAGAGACGGTGCGCCCGCCGGTCGCGTAGAGATATCCGCCGACCAGGATGGCGACGATCGGCGCGAGGGACAGCAGTACCACGCGGACGAGCCGTTTGATCGGAGAAACGCGCGGGCGTATCTCAGTCTGGGGTGCGAGTTGTTCGTTGCTAGACATGTCCTATCCACCTCCCGCGGCGCGACGCGGCGCTTCGCCCGTTTCCGGAACCTCGCCATTGGCCGAGGCCGCGGTTATATCCAATAAGTTGACTTTGATCGCTTGCAGGTTGTCGAGCAACCGGCTTCGTTCCGCCGGATCGAGACCGGTCATGATTTCATCCTGGAGCGCGGCCGAAACCGCGAACATCTGATCGAGACCCGAACGCGGCTTGTCGGTCAGGAAAAGGCGGTTCGCGCGCCTATCCTTGTCGCACGGTCGGCGTTCGAGCCAACCCGACCCTTCGAGTCGATCCAGATGCCGGGCCAGGGTTGCCTGTTCGATTTCGAGGATATCGGCGAGTTCCGTCTGCGTGATGCCTTCTCCGCGATGAAGATGCGCCAGCACGCGCCATTGGGACCGAGTCAACCCAAGGTCGCGGACACGCCGATTGTACTCGGTCCTGAGCAGGCGCGAGACGTCGTGCAGCAGGAACCCTAGACTGCGATCGAAATTTCGTTTCAGCATACGCTGGTATCATTCCCACGGAATTACTAAGCCTGCTAACTATTAGCTGCGTAATATATAGCCGGTTGTGCAAGCCAGCCATGTGGAAATCGCATAGCTGGGCGGGGCCGAGGCCTAAGCCACAGCGCAAGGGCGCCCCGCTTTATGCGGGACGCCCCTGCCCAAACCGAATCGGCCGTCGGGCTTCTAGAACGGGAAGATGATGTCGTAGATTTGCTGACCATAACGCGGCTGCTGGACATCGGTGATCTGGCCGCGGCCGCCATAGGAAATCCGTGCCTCGGCGATCTTGTCGTAGCCGACCGTGTTGGTGGAACTGATGTCCTCGGGTCGGATGACGCCGCGCACTTCGAGATCGCGGACTTCGAAATTCACCCGGACTTCCTGCCGGCCGGCGATCACCATATTGCCATTGGGCAGGAGTTGCGTGATGACGGCGGCGACCTTGAGTTGGATATCTTCGTCGCGCGTCACGCTCCCGGCGCCGTTGTTGCTCGTCGAACTGTCCAGATCGACGAGGTTCCCCGGGCTGATCTCTTCGGGGAGCAGTTGGGACATCTGTGATTCGTAACCGAGGAAGCGCGTGGCCGCGGCATCCTCGGTCGCGGACCGGCTGCGCTGGGTGGCGTTGCTGATCTCACCCTTATCCTGGATATCGATGACGACGGTCAGAATGTCGCCCACCGTGCTGGCGCGCTGGTCCTTGAAGAACGCGCGTGCGCCCGGACGCCACATGGAATTGGCGAGCGGTTCGGGCCGGATCGGCGCCGGCATCGGGAAGCTCACCGGCGTGTAGCCCGCCTGCTGGACCGGATCCTTAACCGGTGTAAGGGGCGGCGGGCTCCCGATATCGGCGATCCGGTTCATCGCATTGCATCCAGCGAGCAGGCTGACGGCAAGCGTGACGGCGACAAGACCGCGGGCGCGGCTTCGATTCATGGCTAATCTCCGATGGAAGCGAGAAAGGCGATCGGCTCGACGACGACCTGATTGGGGCCGACGACCCGCACTTCGATGGTCTTCTGGCTGGCGACGTTCGTCACGCGGATGACCTCGTCCTCGCCGCCGTCTTCGATGGCGCGGGCGCGGGCACTCAAGGTCATCGTGGGGGTGCGCAAGGTCATCGTCACGATGCTGCCTTTGGCCACCACGACCGGCCGCAGGATGTCGCCGACGCGGACCGCCCGGTCCGGCAGAAGACCCCGGCGCGGACTCATGCCGACGATCGATCCGGCGTCGAGCAGGGTGTCGCGGTTGATCCGGTCAATTCGCACCCGCTCATAGCCGATGTCGCGGGCGCCGATGACCTCGTCCTTGCCGATCCGGCGAACGGGCACCGGAACTTCCACGACTTCATAAACACGCCCCGCGACCGGGATGCGGGCTTCGGGCGCATCGCCCGGTGCGACGATGGTTGCGGAAAAGCGACCGACGACGGGATCGTAGCGAAGGTCCTCGATGGCGACCGTAGGATCCGCTCCCGCCGGCAAATGCACCTGGAGGGTGCGATTGTCGTATTCGATGTCGTGCAGGCGCGCCACACCGGCGTCACGCAAGGCGGCGGAGAGTTGGGCGGAGACGGTGCGCAGGTCCAAGATCTGGCTGGCACGCGTGACCACGGCGCGGTCGAAACGACTTTGCGCGCGCCAGTCGAGGCCCTGCGAACGTGCAACCTTTGTGAGCCAGACGGCGTCGAACACGGCGCGTCGACCGAGAGGTGGAGCATAGCCGACGACGGTATCCGCCTTGCCTCCGACGCCGATGAACAGGTCGCCCAAACGAACGACATCCTCTTCGACTGTCGGTGCCGGGTTGAGAGCGACGAAGTCGGCGACGGCGGTGCCGGACGGGATTACCGCCGCCATGCAGAGAAGAACCAGGATGGTGAGGCGTTTCATCGCGCGCTCCCTTTCGGCCTTGCTGAAATCCGCTTAACGCTCATCGAAGCTGGTTGATCTGGGCCATCATCTCGTCCGAGGCCTGAATGACCTTCGAATTCATTTCATAGGCCCGCTGGGCCGTGATCAGGTTCGTGATCTCCTGCACGACATTGACGTTGGAGGTCTCCAGGAAACCCTGGGACAGGCTTCCGAAACCGGGATTTCCCGGATTCCCCGTCGTTGCGGTGCCGGAGGCGGGGGTTTCGACGAACAGGTTGTCGCCGATCGCTTCGAGACCGGCATCGTTGGCGAAGGCGGCGAGCTGAAGGGTGCCGGCATTCTGCGGGGTGACCTGGCCGTCGATCTTGGCGAGCACGTCGCCGGAGCCGTTGATGGTGACGTCGACCGCGTCCGGCGGGATGGTGATCGCGGGCTGCAGGCGATAGCCGTCGACTGTCACCAATTCGCCGTCGCCGCTGATCTGGAAAGAGCCGGCGCGGGTATAGGAGGTATCGCCCGACGGCAGCTCAACCTGGAAATAGCCTTCTCCCTGGATCGCGAGGTCGAAAGGATTGTCCGTCGTGACCAGATTGCCCTGCTCGGTGATCCGGTAGACCGCCGCCGTTTTCACGCCCAAGCCGATCTGCACCCCGGCCGGGACGACCGAGCCATTGGCGGCCGAGGTCGAGCCGACGCGGCGCTGGCTCTGATAGAGCAGATCCTGGAATTCCGCCCGGCGCCGCTTGTAGGCGCTGGTGTTCACGTTGGCGATATTGTTCGAAATCACCTCGACGTTGAGCTGCTGGGCAAGCATTCCCGTGGCGGCGATGCTGAGCGATCGCATTGCGTGCTCCTCCTGACTACCTGGCTGACGACCTGACCGACTTCCCGCCGGCCTAGGCCGGTTCGGTCAGCGCCTTGATGGCGCTGATCTGACGTTCGTGTTCCGACTGCACCATCGTCTGGGTGCTCTGATAGCCGCGGACGGCGTCGATCATCCGGGTCATCTCCACGATGGGTTGGACGTTCGATGCTTCGACCCTGCCCTGCACCACCTTGGTATCGGGCGAGGGCAGCGGCGCCTGATCGCTCTCGTAGAGCCCGCTCTCGGTCGGCTGCATGTCCTGCTCGTTCTCGAAGCGCACGACCTTGAGGCGGCCGATAGGGCCCTGGGAGGTGCCGATCGTCCCGTCGGCATTGATCTCGATATCTGTCTCGCCGGGGTTCAACACGATTGGCCGGCCGCCCTCGCCGAGCACCGGATAGCCCGAGCCGGTGACCAACTGACCTTCGCCATCGAGCTGGAAGCGGCCATTGCGGGTGTATTCCGTGCCGTTCGGTGTCTCGACGGCGAAATAGCCTTCTCCGTTGATTGCGAGATCGAGGGTGTTTCCGGTGCGCTCGAAATTGCCTTCCGAGAGGTCGCGGATCACCGCCACGTCCTTGACGAAGGAAATTTCGGTGCCGTCCCCTGCTTGCTCGACGAATTGCTGGAACAGAAGGCGTTCCGATTTGAAGGCGGGGGTTGAGGCATTCGCGATGTTGTTGGCGATCACCTGCATCTGGCGCTGGACGACTGCCTGGCGCGAAAGCGAGATATAGGAGGTGTTCTCCATGAGCCGATCCGTGAGCCGATCCGTTGCGTTATGCCCGTCCCATTGAGAGAACGGTGCGATTGGAAGGATGAGATGCAGGCTCCATGCCAATGGTTAAAATGTTTTTTATCAATAGGTTATGGATGTAATGGTATTCGTCCTACCGTGCTGCACGGCAGCCCTTGCCGGGCCATATCTGCCGGGTGGGCCCCGGATGCCGTGGCCATAAATCTCTTCTTAACCAAGCGGGCCTAGCCTCGCTTCCGTCGCCCGAAGCCAATCTTCGAAGGGGCGGCGCAAGGTAGCGAGGGGACGGCCATGAGCGATCAAACCGCCGATGACGGCATCGAAGCTGTCGAAGATGACGCCGGCCCCAAAAAGGGCGGATCGAAGAAAAAATTGCTGATGATCGCCGGTCCGATTCTCGCGCTCGTCCTTGTGGGGGCGGGCGCCTATCTGGGCGGGGCGATGGACATGCTCGGGGGGGATGAAGCGCCGGCCGAGGCCGAGGTCCACCAACCGGTCTTCTACGATCTTCCCGACATGCTGGTGAACCTCAACGGGGCCGGCCGGAAGCTGAGCTTTCTCAAGCTCAATGTCAGCCTTGAACTGGCCAAGCCGGAGGACGAGGCGGTGATGAAGGCGATGCTTCCGCGCATCGTCGACAATTTCCAAGTCTATCTGCGTGAATTGCGGGTCGAGGATCTTCAGGGTTCCGAAGGCATCTACCGTCTGCGCGAGGAACTGCTTCGGCGGGTCAACATGGCGGTCCAGCCGGCCCAGGTCAGCGACGTATTGTTCAAGGAAATGTTGGTCCAATAGGGCGGGCCGGCGAGGGCGAGGCGGAAGGGCCAAGATGGTGGACGAGACCGAAACAGCGGGTCCCGGCGGCGGGATCGCGATCGAGGACGAGGGGGCCGACTTCGCGGATGCGGGCGGCGCCAGTGTTCTGGATCAGGAGGAAATCGACAGCCTCCTGGGTTTCAACGACGAGTCGGAGGCGCGGCCGGCGAGCGGCATCGAGGCCATCCTGGACAGCACATTGGTGGCCTATGAACGGCTGCCGATGCTGGAAGTCGTCTACGACCGCATGGTCCGCCTGATGACGACGAGTCTGCGCAACTTCACGTCGGACAATGTCGAGGTCTCGCTCGACAATGTCGTGTCCCATCGCTTCGGCGACTATCTGAACATGGTGCCGCTTCCCGCGATCATCGGGGTCTTCTGTCTGACGTCAGCGCCTTTGGGACGAATTGAGGTAATTGCATAACGGAGGATTTCTGGCTCATCGT
>JAQCGR010000124.1 GCA_027619995.1 Pseudomonadota bacterium
CGCGCGTTCCAGGGGCTTGACCGCGCCCGCCGCATCGCCCGATTGGAGCAGGGCGAGGCCACTCAGGTGCAGGGCATCGGCGTTGCGCGGATTGGCCTTCAGGACCTGGCGATAGAGCGCCAGGGCCTGGTCGATGCGGCCGGCCTGATGCAGGCGCACGGCTTCGCGGAAGCGGGCGGCGGGGTCGCCTTTGGACGAGCGGGGGGGCGGTGGGAGAGCCAAGGCCGGGCGGCGGCGGCGCGCCTAGCCCCGGCCGGTGGTCAGGACCAGCTTGCCGGTCGAGCGGCGCCCGCGCATATCGGCCATGGCCGCGCCGGCCTCGGTCAGGTCGTAGGTCTGCGAGACCAGAGGCTTCAGCTTGCCCGCCGTGTACCAGGCCAGCAGTTCGGCCATGGCATCGGCGATCACCTTCGGATCGCGGTGGCGATAGGCGCCCCAGAACACGCCCATGACGGCGCAGTTCTTGACCAGAAGATAATTGGCCGGGGCCTGGGGAATGCGCCCGCTGGCGAAGCCGACGACCAGCAGCCGCCCCTCCCAGGCGATGCTGCGCAGCGAGGCATCGAAGACATCGCCGCCGACCGGATCGTAGATGACATCCGCGCCGCGCCCGCCGGTCAGGCCCTTGATCGCCTCCCGGATATCCTCATCGCGGTAATTGATCAGATGATCCGCGCCATGGGCGCGCGCGACCTCCAGCTTGTCGGCGCTGCCCGCGCTGGCGATCACCGTCGCCCCCAGGGCCTTGCCGATCTCGACGGCGGTCAGGCCGACGCCGCCCGCCGCGCCGTGGACCAGCAGGGTCTCGCCGGGCTGCAGATTGGCGCGCCGGCGCAGGCCGACATGGGAGGTGCCGTAAACCACGGGAAAGCCGGCAGCGATCTCGAGGGGCATGGCATCGGGAATGGGATAGGTGTCGATCTCGCGCGCAACCGCTTCCTCGGCGAAGGCGCCATGCTCGAAGGTCGCGGCGACCCGGTCGCCCGGCTTCACCCGCTCGACTCCTTCACCGACCTCGATCACTTCGCCGGCGCCCTCCAGGCCCGGCACAAAGGGCAGTTCGGGTTTCACCTGGTAATTGCCCTCGACCATCAGGGTATCGGCGAAATTCAGCCCGGCGGCATGGATGGCGATGCTCACCTCGCCCGGACCGGGCGCGCGGCTAGGGGCGTCGCCCGTTTCCAGGGCGTCGTGACCCTCATAAGCCGTGCATAGGACTGCCCGCATGCCGTTCTCCTGTCGTCGAATCCGTTGTCCCCGCCGGTGCCTTTGGCGGGGCCGCGCCATGATAGGGATGGCGGCCTAGCCGGGCCAGTCCACGTGGACGCGAAAAGTGCCGACTGTCGTGCCGGCCCAGTTGCGCAATTCCTGGTTGGCATAGCCGGCCAGGACCGCCACGGCCGGCCCCTCCGCCGCGCCGAAGCGCAGCAGCAAGGCGGCAATCGCGCATTCGGCCGCGCGGGTCGTGCCGTCCTCGATCTTGACGGCCAAGCCCAGGCCCTCCCCGGGCAGGGCGGCGCAGAACACGCCTTCGGCCCCGGTTTTGACCAGGATCGATTCGCCCGCCGCGGCCATGACGGCGGTGCAGAAGCGTCCGCGCCCGGCGACCATATCGGGCCGTGCCGCGACCGCCGCGCGGATGCGCCGCACCGCTTCGGCCCGTGCCGGCGCCAGGCCGGCGGGATCGGCGATCCGGGCGAAGCCCAGGGCCATGGCCTGGAGCGGCATGGCCAGGGTCGGGATGCCGCAACCGTCGGTACCGGCGGGGGCATCGCTCAGATCGCAATCGGTCATCTCGCCCACGGTGCGGCGCACCAGGCGCTGCACCGGGTGATCCGCCGCGATATAGCCCACTGTCGGAGCGCCGAGCTGCCTGGCCAGGGTCAGCATGCCGCTATGCTTGCCCGAGCAGTTGTTGTGCCGCGCGCCGGGAGTCAGTCCCGCCCGGACGAGGTCGAGCTTTGCCGCCTCGCCCATCGGGGCATGGTCGCCGCATTCGAGGTCGCATTCGTCCAGGCCGATGCGGCGGAGCCAGGTAAGTACCGCCTCGGCGTGGCCTGTCTCGCCATTATGCGAGGCGCAGGCCAGGGCCAATTCCGCCGGGCCGAGCGCGAAGGCGTCTGCCGCGCCGCTTTCGACCAGGGCGATGGCCTGCAGGGCCTTGATCGCCGAGCGGGGATAGACCGGGCGCGTCACGTCGCCCCAGGCGGCGAGCACCCGGCCGGCGGAATCCACCACCGCCGCCGCACCGCGATGGCGGCTTTCGACCATTGGGCCGCGCGTCACCTCGACCAGCACCGGGTCGGTGGCGGAACGGTCCGGTGGGGCGGTCGGGAGGATTTTGCTCATTGTTTCCTGCTGGGTCTCCGGCGGGTCTCCGGCGGGCAGGTAAACACCTTGCCTTTGGCGGTCTGGCCCGGCAAGGTCCGGCCATGCGCGGCTATTTCGGCATCGGGGCGGAGCGCATTTCCAAGCAGATGAACGTGGGCAGCCTGTTTCGGACGGCGCATGCGTTCGGTGCTGGATTTGTGTTCACCGTCGCTGCGAGCTATGCCCGGGACGAGGGCGAGATCGCGGACACTTCGCGGTCGACCGCCAGCGTTCCCCAATACGATTACGAGACCGTGCAGGACCTGCGCCTGCCCGTCGGCTGCGGGTTGATCGGGATCGAGATCACGGAGGATGCGGTCGAACTGCCCAGCTTCCGCCATCCGCGCTGCGCCGCCTATGTCCTGGGGCAGGAGCGCGGCAGCCTGTCGCCGGAACTGGTCGAGCTCTGTGATCACGTCGTCAAAATTCCGACGAAATTCGCCGTCAATCTCGCAATTGCCGGGGCGATCGTGATGTACGATCGGCTGATCAGCACCGGGCGGTTCGCCGCCCGTCCGCTGGTGCCCGGCGGGCCGTCGGAACCGCTGCCGCCGCATGTCTTCGGCGAGCCGTTGTGGCGGGCGAAGCAGCGCGAGGCATCCGCCGCGCGCGCCTCGAAAAACGACCGAGAGGAGCGATGATTAAGTTTTCAATGAAATTCTGCGGTGGGCTTCTGTTCGGTGCCGTGATGACAATCCTGACCCTGCCCGCCGCGGCGGAAACCCTGATCGGCCAGTTCGGCGATTGGGATGCCTTCCAGGATGGCGAAGGTGGCGAAAAGGTCTGCTACATGGCCAGCCTGCCCAAATCCGAGAAGGGCGATTACAGCTCGCGCGGCCAGACCTATCTGACCATCGTCCACCGGCCGGGCGCGCAGATGACCGGCGTGGTGCGGATCACCGCCGGCTATGCCTACAAGCAGGGCGGCGACGTGACGGTGAAGATCGACGACAAGACCTTCCCGCTCTACACCCATCCCGACACGCCGGACGCGGCCTGGTCGCGCGAAGACGCGACCGTTCGCAAGGCCATGATCGCCGGTCGCACGATGGTCGTGAAGGGCACATCCGGGCGCGGCACGGTGACCACCGATACCTATTCCCTGTCCGGCGTCACCGCCGCCTACAATGCGATCAGCAAGGCCTGCGGCGTCAAATAGGCGGAGCCGGCCGAACCGCGCCGCTTGCCTGCGGCGGCTGAATCGCCCATATCCGGGTGATGGAAGCCGAAATTCAGATCGCCGACGGCGGGCCGCCGGCCGCGCCCGACCGGCCCAGCCTCGTGGGACTCGACCGCGAAGGCTTCGCCGCCGTCGTCGAAACTCTCGGCAAAAAGCCGTTCCGGGCCAAGCAGCTCTGGAGCTGGGTCTATCGGCGCGGCGCGCGGTCCTTCGACGAGATGACCAACCTGTCGAAGGAACTCCGCGCGGCCCTGGCCGAGAACTATACGCTCGACCGCCCGGCGGTGACGGTGAACCAGCGCTCGACCGACGGCACGCGGAAATGGCTGCTTGGCCTGGCCGATGGCAGCCAGGTCGAAGCCGTTCATATCCCCGAGGCGCGGCGCGGCACGCTCTGCGTCTCATCCCAGGTCGGCTGCACCCTCAGCTGCCGGTTCTGCCATACCGGAACCCAGCGCCTGGTGCGCAATCTGGATGCGGCCGAGGTGGTCGGCCAGGTGATGCTGGCGCGCGACGATCTCGGCGTCTGGACCGCGCCCGACGAGGAGCGCGACCTGACCAATATCGTCATGATGGGCATGGGCGAGCCGCTCTACAATTACGACAATGTCGCCAAGGCCCTGCGCATCGTGATGGACCCCGAGGGGATCGCCATCTCCAAGCGCCGCATCACCCTTTCGACCGCCGGGGTGGTGCCCCTGATCGAGCGTTGCGGGGCCGAGCTGGGGGTCAATCTCGCCGTCTCGCTCCATGCCGTGACGGACGAGTTGCGCGACGAAATCGTGCCGATCAACCGCAAATATCCGCTGGACGAGTTGCTTCATGCCTGCCGGACCTATCCCGGGCTGGGCACCACGCGGCGCATCACCTTCGAATATGTCATGCTGCGCGACGTCAACGATTCCCCGGCCGAGGCGCGCGAGTTGTTGCGCCTGGTCTCCGGCATTCCGGCCAAGATCAACCTGATCCCCTTCAATCCCTGGCCCGGCTCGCCCTATGACTGCTCGACCCCCGAGACGATCCGGATTTTCGCCGGCATCGTCGAGCGCGCGGGCTATGTCTCGACCGTGCGCACCCCGCGCGGCCGCGACATCTTCGCCGCCTGCGGCCAGCTCAAGACCGTGACGGAAAAGCAGCGCGCAAGCGAAAGGCGCGCCGCCGCTCTGTGAAGGGGCGCCAAGCGGTCCTGTTGCCGTAGCGGAATCGGGGCGGTCCGAGGACGGCTTGCGGGGGGCCGCGCATTTCCTATACTGCGCCGCCTTTTCCTCGCCAGGAGATTTGTTCGGTGGGCGATATCAAAAAAGTCGTGCTTGCCTATTCGGGCGGGCTGGATACCTCGATCATCCTGCGCTGGTTGCAGGAGACCTATCGTTGCGACGTGGTCACCTTCACCGCCGATATCGGCCAGGGCGAGGAACTGGAGCCCGCGCGCCGCAAGGCCGAGATGATGGGCGCCTCGGACATCTATGTCGAAGACCTGCGCGAGGAATTCGTGCGCGACTACGTCTTCCCGATGTTCCGCGCCAACACGGTCTATGAGGGGGTCTATCTGCTCGGCACCTCGATCGCCCGGCCGCTGATCGCCAAGCGCCAGATCGAGATCGCAGCCGAGACCGGGGCCGATGCCGTGTCCCACGGCGCCACGGGCAAGGGCAACGACCAGGTGCGGTTCGAGTTGGGCTATTACGCGCTCAACCCCGATATCCACGTGATCGCGCCCTGGCGCGAATGGGATTTGAAGTCGCGCACCGATCTGATCGCCTATGCCGAATCGCACCAGATTCCGATTCCCAAGGACAAGCGGGGCGAGCCGCCCTATTCGACCGACGCCAACCTTCTGCACATCTCCTACGAGGGCAAGGCGCTGGAAGACCCCTGGGTTGAGGCGGATGCAGATATCTACACCCGCTCCGTGGCGCCCGAGGATGCGCCGGATGTGCCGCAATATGTCGAGATCGAATTCGAGCATGGCGATGCCGTCGCGGTCGACGGCGAGCGCCTGAGCCCGGCCAATCTGCTTTCCCGCCTCAACACGGTGGCGGGCGCCCATGGCATCGGCCGCGTCGATCTGCTGGAAAACCGCTTCGTCGGCATGAAGTCTCGCGGCATCTACGAGACGCCGGGCGGCACCATCCTGCTCAGCGCCCATCGCGGCATGGAAAGCATCACCCTCGACCGCGAGGCCATGCATCTCAAGGACGAGCTGATGCCGCGCTACGCCAAGCTGGTCTATAACGGCTTCTGGTTCGCGCCCGAGCGGTTGATGCTCCAGGCCGCGATCGACGAGAGCCAGAAGCGGGTCAGCGGCACGGTGCGGGTCAAGCTGTTCAAGGGCTCGGCCCAGGTGGTCGGCCGCAAATCGCCGAACAGCCTTTATAGCCTGGGCCATGTCACCTTCGAGGCGGACTCGGTCTACGACCAGCGCGACGCCCAGGGTTTCATCAAGCTCAACGCCTTGCGCCTGCGCCTGGCGAAGAAGCTGGCGGGCGGAAGCTGATCCGTTCCGGTTAGCGCTGGCGAATTCCGGTCCCTGACGGCTGTGCGAAGGGTGCCGTCAGACCGGCAGGGCCGGCAGGCCGATGACCGCGTTGTGGCCGCCGAAGACGACGACATAGAGCGTCAATGCCAGAACGATCCGCCACCAGCCGATCGCGCCGAGACTGACCCGGTTGCGGCCCTGGATCGTGGCGAGAAAGGGAATCGCCGAGGTCGTCATCAGGAAGGGCCCGGCGGCGGCGCTGGCCCGCGCCTCCAGCTTCCAGTCGAGCAGCACAGTCCCCGCCACGGCGAGAAGGGCGAGGGAGCCGAAGAAGATCAGGCTCGCGATATCGCCGTTCGGGAAGAGATGGGCCAGGGCCCAGAGGGCGATTCCCCACATCACCGGATGGCGCGTGACCTTGACGATGCCGGGCGCGGGGTCGGGCGCTTCAAGCAGCCGCGTGGCCATCACCGCCGTCGGGTTGGGGGTGGTGGCGCCCGCGATCACCAGCACGAAGGCGATGGGCATGACCAGGATCGGCACCCAGCGCGCCCATTCGCCCAGGGCCCAGAGTTCCTCATAGGGCGCGTTCCGATAGGCCAGGGCCATCCAGACCAGCACGACGAGGGAAAACAACGAGAAGACGCCGGACCAGACGCGCTCGCCGATGAGACCGACGATGGCGGCGCGGGCCGGGGTGCTGGTCAGCACATGCCCGGTCAGGAAGACAAGGCAGGCGACGAGAAGGTCGGTCAGGGTTCCGGTCATGGCGGGAGACTATCCCGATCCGGCGAATCCCGTCCAGGGTGAGCCCCGAGGGGGTGCCCCAGGGTGCACCGGGACCGATCAGATCTCGGGCGGTGCCATCCCGGCCTGGCGATGGGCCGCGACCAGGGTGTTGCGCAGCAGGACGGCAATGGTCATGGGGCCGACCCCGCCGGGCACCGGGGTGATCGCGCCGGCGACCGCCTTCGCCGCCTCGAAATCCACGTCGCCGACCAGTTTGGCCTTGCCGCCCGGCTCCGCCGGTTCGATCCGGTTGATGCCGACATCGATTACCACCGCGCCCGGCTTGATCCAGTCGCCGCCGACCATCTTGGGGCGCCCCACGGCGGCCACCAGGATATCGGCGCGGCGGCATTCGCCCGGCAGATCCTGGGTGCGCGAATGGGCGATCGTCACGGTGCAGCTTTCGCGCAGCAGCAGGGCGGCCATCGGCTTGCCCACGATATTGGAGCGGCCGAGCACCAGGGCGCGCTTGCCCGAGAGATCGCCGCCCAGGGCGTCCTTGATGAGCATGAGGCAGCCGAGCGGCGTGCAGGGCACCATGGCGTCCAGGCCCACGGCCAGCCGCCCGGCATTGACGGTATGAAAGCCGTCGACATCCTTGGCCGGGTCGATGGCCGCGATCACCTTGTCGGGGTCGATCTGGTCGGGCAGGGGCAGTTGGACAAGGATACCGTTGACGGCGGGGTCCCTGTTGAGCCGGTCGACCAGGGCCAGCAGTTCCGCCTCGCCGGTCTCGATGGGCAGCTTGTGTTCGAAGGATTTCATGCCGCATTCGGCGGTCTGGCGGCCCTTGTTGCGGACATAGACCTGGCTCGCCGAATCCTCGCCGACCAGCACCACGGCCAGGCCGGGGGCCGCGCCGCCGCGCGCCTTGGTATAGGTCGCGACCGCTTCCGCCACGCGGGCGCGCAGCCCGGCCGCGAAAGCCTTGCCGTCGATCAGTTTCGCCTCAGACATCGTTTTCCTCCCTCCATGCCGCGATGCGCGCGGCCAGTACCGGTCCATCCCCGGCCAGGGCCAGGCGCTTGGTGCGCGAGGACGGCCCTGCCGCGATGGCGATGGCCGTCTTCGGCACCCGCCAGGTCTTGGCCAGCAGCGCGATCAGCGCCACATTGGCCTTGCCGCCCTCGGGCGGCGCGGTGACGGAAATCCTGAACGCCGCATCGCCGGCCGCATCCGCGACGACCGCCTCGATCCTATTGCGCCGGGCGCGCGGGGTCAGCCTGACGGCGACCTCGACGCCGCCCTCCGCGACCTGAACCGGGCCGATTCGAGGGCCGGTCACCGCGGCGCGCTCCTAGGCGATGTAATGAACGATCAGCCTTTGCAGGAACATGATCAGCAGGAAGAGGACGATCGGCGACAGGTCGATGCCGCCCAGATTGGGCAGGAAGCGCCGGATCGGGCGCAGCACCGGCTCGGTCGTCTTGTTGAGAAAATCGTTCACCAGATAGACGAAACGGTTATGCGTGTTGATCACATTGAAGGCGATCAGCCAGCTCATGATCACATAGGCCAGCACGATATAGGAGTAGAGCTCGAGTATGGTGAGCAGCAGCCAGACGATGGGATTGATTTCGTACATGACGCGCCGTCTCTCCTCCGTAATAAGGCCTTGATGTGCTTGCGCGAAACCCTAGCCGCCGCCCCCGGCCCGCGCAAGCCGCGCGCGCGTTTTCGGCCGCCGGAGCCGGGCACGTCGCTTGACAGGGCGCGAGTGCCGCACACATTATCCGCCGTCTTCGCGCCGGGGCAGCCCGGCGCTTGAGAATCGGTAGATCAGCGATTTTGGGGCCGTAGCTCAGTTGGGAGAGCGTCGCGTTCGCAATGCGAAGGTCAGGGGTTCGATTCCCCTCGGCTCCACCAATTTCCGACGAAGGCCCGGCCTGCCCGCTTGAGGGAGAGCCGGGCCTTCGGCATTTTGGGTTGCCCGATTCGGTCCCGCGCCCGATTCGGTCCCGCACGCGGTATAGTGCGGCGAAAGGCGGTTGATCATCCATGCATGAAGAAACGGGCGGACTGGACCTCTTCGACGTCGCGGCGATCCTGATTGATCGGCCCCCATTAGGTGGTCCGGTTAGAATGTTAGTGCATTGCTTCCTCCTTGGCCATTGCCGCC